>JBHEOL010000154.1:0-5013 GCA_046261635.1 Thermoanaerobaculia bacterium
CTCTTCATCCCGATCCTGAGCGTCGACGCACACGAGCGCGCTTCCCGTTTCTCGCGCATCAACCAGCGCGGGCCGGAGGTGTCGGGCTGGCGGACCAATGCGCGCAACCTCAATCTGAATCGCGACTACGCGAAGGCCGACACGATTGAGATCCGTGCGCTGATCGCCGCGGTTCAGAGGTGGGATCCGGATCTCTATCTCGATCTCCACGTGACCGACGGAGCCGACTACCAGTACGACATCACCTGGGGATTCAACACCGGTGGATGGTCTCCGGCGATCGGTGAGTGGCTGAGCTCGACGCTCACTCCGAAGCTCGAGCACGACCTTGCGGCTTGGGGTCACATCCCGGGGCCGCTCATCTTCAACATTGCATCCGACTTCTCGAAGGGCATCTCGGGATGGACCTCGCCGCCGCGGTTCTCGACCGGGTACGGCGATGCGATCCACCTTCCGACGGTCCTGGTCGAGAACCATTCGCTCAAGCCGTACCGCCAGCGCGTCCTCGGCACGTACGTCCTGCTCAGAAGCACGATCGAGTCCGTGGGCGATTCGGCGCAGTCGCTGCGAGCCGCAATCGACACCGACATGAGGCGGCGAGCCGGGAGCATCCCCCTCTCCTGGCGGGTCCCTGAGTCGGGTCCGCAGCAGATCGAGATCGAGGCGATCCGCTCGCGGCAGCGGCTGTCCGAGATCACCGGTTCGATGGTGACCGACTGGCTCGGCGAGCCGGAGACGATCACGGTCGACTTTCACCTCGCGAGCGAGGTCGCCACGAGCGTCACACGCCCGAAGGCCTGGTGGGTACCGCCGGCATGGCCGGAAGTGATCGAGCGGCTCGACGTCCACGGAATCCGCTACGAGAGGATCTCCGCGCCGCGCGAGGTCGAAGTCGAGATGTACCGCCTCGTCGATCCGAAGATCGAAACGTCCCCCATGGAAGGACACGTGCGCGTCGGGTCGGGTCTCCGGACCGAGAGGCGGACCTGGCGCTTTCCGGCGAACTCGCTCCGCGTTCCGGCGGATCAGCCGCTCGGAACGCTCGCGGCACTCCTGCTGGAGCCCGGGTCGGGCGACTCGCTGTTCCAGTGGGGATTCATGCTCGAGCCGCTCTCGCGCACCGAGTACGTCGAGGCTTACGTCATGGAGCCGATGGCGCGGCGGATGCTCGAGGCGAATCCGTCGCTGCGAGCGGAGTTCGAGGAGAAGCTCGAGAGCGATGTTGCGTTCCGCGGAGATCCGAATGCCCGGCTCCGCTGGTTCTACGAAAAGACTCCGTGGCTCGACGAGCGGTGGAGGCTCTATCCGATCGCGCGTGAGATCGAGTGACGTGGCGGTGACGCGGGGGGCGAATGCTTCAAGCTGCCGCGGTGAAAGCCGGTGATTTTCGTGTAACATCGCTCTATTCGGGCCGTCGTTGAATCCCTGCGCGTTCTGCCGACTTCCGAGCGTAGGCAGAGCAGAGAATCGGCTCGGTGAAAGAGCGTGCTCATGTCCCTTCTCGCGCACAACGAATCGGCGCGCCTCGAAGCGCTGCGATCGATCCAGGGTTTTGCCCGCGAATCCGAACCGAGATTCGATGATCTCGCTCGTCTCGCCGCCGACATCTGCGGCGTCCCCTTCGCCGTCATCGGCTTCGTCGAGGAGTCGAGCGAATGGTTCAAGTCGCGGATCGGGATTCCGGCCACGGAGCTCCCGCGGGAAGGGGGGTTCTGCTCCGCGACGATCGAGGAGAGTCACTATCTCCGGGTCGAAGATGCGTCCGGGGATGCGCGTTTCGCCGGCAACCCGCTGGTCTCGCAGCCTCCCGAGGTCTGCTTCTGGCTCGGCATCCCGCTCGTGAGCAACGGACAGGCGATCGGTGCACTCGGCGTCATGGACCGGCGCCCGCGCCCCGTCAGCGCGGCCCAGCTGCGCGCCCTTGGCGTCATCGCCCGTCAGATCATCTCGCAACTCGAGCTCGGCGACGTCAATGCGCGCTCGCGCCGGAGCTTCGACGATCTCGCGCAGGCGCGCGAGATGATCGAGGAGAGCGAAGACAGGTTCAAGGACCTCTTCGAGCACGCCGACGACTGGGTGATGAGCATCTCGGCCGCGGGCCGCGTTCTCCACACGAACAACGCGTGCCTGCATGCTCTCGGCTACGAGGAGCTCGCCGGCCGATCGATCGAGGATCTCGTCGAGCCGGGTGCCCGGCGCGACTTCAACGCGACCTTCGACCGGGTGATGCGGTCCGGAGTCGCCGAGCGGGTCGAGACGGTCTTTCTCAACGCGGACGGACAGCAAATCACGGTCGAGGGAGGACTCAACCCGAAGGTCATCGCCGACAAGGCGGTGCTTTCGCGGGTCATCTTCCGCGACATCAGTGACCGTAAGCGCTACGAGGGAGAGCTCAGCCGGGCGCGCGACGCGGCGCTCGAATCGGCCAAGCTCAAGTCGCAGTTCCTCACCAACATCAGCCACGAAATCCGAACGCCGATGAACGGCATCGTCGGGATGCTCGACCTGCTGCTCGACACCGAGCTCGATGAGGAGCAGAAGGAATTCTCGCGGACGGCACTCTCCTCGGCCGAGGCGCTGCTCGCGACGATCAACAACATCCTGCAGATCTCGCGGCTCGAGACGGGGAAGGCCGCCATTTCGATCGCCGACTTCGACCTGCAGCGAACGGCTGAAAAGATCCTCGAGGTCATGGAGATCGCCGCGGACGAGAAATCGATCCGCGTGCAGCTCGAGATCGACCCGTCGCTGCCTCCCGTCCTGCGCGGCGACGTCGCCAAGTACAGGCAGACGCTGACGAACCTCGTGTCCAACGGGGTGAAATTCACCCGCCAGGGGTCGGTCAAGGTCCGGCTCCTTCGCGATCGCGATACCGACACGCACGTGCTCGTGAAGACCGAGGTCCGGGACACCGGGTCCGGGATCCCGGAGCATCTCAGGGAAAGCCTGTTCGAGCCGTTCACCCAGGCCGACGGGTCGACCACACGCGAGCATGGCGGAGCCGGAATCGGTCTGGCGACCGCGAAGCGGCTCGTCGAACTGATGGGCGGCGTTCTCGGGCTCGAAAGTCGGCCGGGGGAGGGGACGACGGTCTGGTTCACGATCCCCTTCGAGAAGCAGCCCGACCGGCGGGCCGCCATGGCCCCGCTCCGCCGCGGGTTGAAGGGACTCCACGCCCTCCTTCTCGATGCCAGCGCCACGAGCTCGCAGCTCATCCGCCACTATCTTCAGGACGAATGGGAAGTGAGGGTCGAATCGGTCGCAAAGCCGGTCGAAGCGCTGTCGCTGGCGCGGCGCGCCGCGAAAAACGACGATCCCTTCGACGTCATTCTCTATGACATCAACACACCCGAGCTCGACGGGTGGGAATTCGCCGAAGCGCTCGGAAGCGACCCGTCCCTCGAGGGAACCCCGGTCATCCTCATCACCCCGCTCGGCGAGCGCCTCGATGCCGATGTCATGCGCGCAGCCGGCGTGACCGGCGCCGTGAGCAAGCCGGTCGAGAAGGCCGAGCTGTTCGATGCTCTCACCTCGGTCGCTCTCGGAAGATCGTCGAGCCGCGGCGAGCCGGTGCCGGACGCCGCCCCCTCGCCGGAAGCGTTCGCTCCGGAACGCCCGGAAGCACCGATGGGGTTTGCGTTCGCTCCAACCCAGGTCGATGCGACTCTCGTGGAAGAAGACAGCCTCGACGATCTTCCCAGCGCGGTCCCGGCCGAGATGGCCGGCAAGATCCGGATCCTGCTGGCCGAGGACAATGTGCTGAATCAGAAGGTGGCGCTGCTCCAGTTGCGGAAGCTCGGGCTCGAGGCGGACGCCGTGGCGAACGGGATGCAGGTCATCGAGGCGATTCGGAAGAGCGAGTACGACGTGATCCTGATGGACTGTCAGATGCCGCAGATGGACGGTTACGAGGCGACGAAGGAAATCCGCCGCCGCGAGGGCAGCAACCGGCGGATCCGCATCATCGCGATGACGGCACATGCGCTCGAGGGAGATCGCGAGCGCTGCCTCGCGGCCGGGATGGACGACTACCTCTCCAAGCCCCTCAAGCAGGACGAGCTCATCGCGGCGCTGGGCCGGCAACGACTCCGCGCGTAGCGTTGTCGCTCCAGCAACCCCGGCTCCCTCGGACCTTGACCCACCGGCTTGCCGGGGTTGATCAGCCAAACCCCCGGCCACGTCATGCGAAGGGATTCGAGTGTTTGATTGGAAAACGGGCGAAGTCGCGGTCGCCTGTCACCAGCTCGCTCACGCCGTGCTCGATGCAGAGCGCGGCGATGTGGGCGTCGTGCAGCAGGTTGCCGGTCACTCCAGAATCACGGACGACTCGCTGGAGAATGTCCGGATGCCGGTCGGTCTCGGCAAGGAGAACCAGCGTCGGCGAAGCGAGAATCCGCCCGAGATCCTCGAGAGCCAGAGCGGTTGGAACAGGGGGAGAAAAGACGCGCGGGTGGGTGATCACCCGGAGAAACTCGTGGACGCATGGCCACGGGAGGGCCCAGAGGTCTTTCCCCTCCACGAGCTCGGTGAGAATCCGGAGCGCGACGCGGTGATGGAGGGAGGAGCGGATCTCCGCGTAGACGAGAACGTTCGTGTCGACCGCGCGCAAGGCCTCACCGGCCGTTCATCAGGTCCAAGATCTGGTCGCGGTCGAGCAGGTCGACCCCGGGCTGCTCGACCGCGTCCCAGCCGCGGAGCTCGAACTTGACATGGCGGGGGCGCTCATGGTGATGGAGCGCGTGTCGAAGAAGTTCATTGGTGACGTCCTGCAGAGTCTTTCCCTGACGGGCCGCTCTTTCCTTGAGCTTCCTGAGCAGATCATCGTCCAGCGCGAGGGTTGTGCGTCCCATGCATCAAAATGTGGGTCCGAGGCATTTTGATGTCAAGAGGAACGAGGGGTGAGGGACGAGGGACGAGATAAGCCAGAAACCACGGGCAGGCAGCACGGGCGCATTCCGCCGCCAAAGCCTGGAACTGCTTTTGGCGGCGATCCTGCCATTTCGAGACGATGGT
>JBHEOL010000191.1:0-10114 GCA_046261635.1 Thermoanaerobaculia bacterium
GCCTAAGCTTCTCGAAGACGAAGGGTTGTTCCCGGACGCAAATTTTTCGACTCAACGGGCGAGCGTCGCCTGAGCCCGCCAGCCCGGCGTAGAATCACGGGCTTGAGTACCGAGCCGCGCCTCCGCGAACCCCTCGTCACGGTGCGATTCATCCGCCTCTGGGCCTTCGACACAGGGATCGGAAGCGGCTCGCTCGTCATGGGATGGCTCGTCCAGCACGGAGGATTCAGAAACGCATTCCTCGTGGCCGCCGCCGTCTCGGTGCTCTCGATCCCCGTCTTCCGAATGACCGCGCCGTTGATACAAAGACAGAAATAAGACAAGGCAGAAGGCAGAAGGCAGAAGGCAGAAGGCAGAAGGCAGAAGGCAGAACAGGCTACGTCATCCTGAGGAGCCGAGGGAAGACGTCGCAGGATTCGAAGATGGCGGCCGCCGCCCGCCTCGCGCGCGCCGATCTGAGAGAAAAAGGCTCACACACAAAAATCCTGACACCGCCCCCAAACGGATTCAGGGTAGCTGCGGCGCTTCCCTCAGGATGCCGGACGGACGGCCTTTGGTTCTTACTTCTGCCTTCTGCCTTTTCTTCTTACTTCTGCCTTCTGCCTTCTGCCTTCTGCCTTTTCTTCCGCCTCCTGGCTTCCCGCCCCGCCTTCACCTACCATCCATCCCCGATGACTGCCGAGATGAGTTCCGAGAGGAAGGGCGCGCTCCTCATCGTCATGGCCGCGGTTCTCTGGTCGACCGGTGGGGTGGCGATCAAGGCGGTGGATGCCGGACCGCTGGTAATCTCGTTCTACCGCTCGGCGATCGCCGCCGTCGTTCTATTCGCTCTGTTCAGGCCGAGGGTCCGGCGGTGGACGCCGGGCTTCATCATCGCCGTGATCAGCTACGCAGCCTGCCTGACGACGTTCGTGGCGGCCACGAGATGGACCACGGCGGCAAATGCGATCTTCATCCAGTACGCCGGCGTGGTCTGGGTGATGATCGTCTCGCCGCTCGTCCTGCGGGAGCCGGTTCGTCGCACGGATGCGATCTCGGCCGCGGTCGCATTCGGCGGGATGACGCTTTTCTTTCTCGGCGGGTTCGAAGCCCGCGGCATGGCCGGAAATCTGATGGCTCTTCTCTCGAGCCTGTTTTTCGCGGCGCTGATCGTCACGCTCCGCCTCGAGCGCGACGCGAGCTCGGAGGCGGCCGTGTCGTGGGGAAACATCCTGGTTGCGGTCGCCATCCTTCCGTTCATTCTCGACGAGCTCGCCGTCGACGCCCGGTCCGCCGGGCTTCTGGTCTTTCTCGGGATTTTCCAGATCGGCCTGGCCTACCTCCTGTTCGTGCGAGGCCTCCGCTACGTCACGGCCACCGGAGCGATGCTCACGGGCATGATCGAGCCGGTCATGAACCCGGTATGGGTGTTTTTCTTTCTCGGGGAGCGCCCCGCGCTGCGGGCCCTGATCGGTGGAGCGATCGTTCTCGGAGTGGTGGCGGTCCGGACCGTAATCGTCTCCCCCCGGCGGAAGAGCCCCATTCTCCCGCCGGACTGAGCGCCGCGCGAAAAACGATGCGGTCGAAAAAAATGCTGTCGCCAGCACGCCCACGTCGCTTACACTCCGGCAAAACATGCCGATCCGGGACTCAACCCGGGGGAACATCGCAGTGTGGCACACCGTTTGAGGGTGCACTCGGTGGGAGTCGATTCCATCGAAGCCGCAAATGACGAAGCTGGAGATATCTGGATGAGCGAAACCGCGACGGCGCACAAAAAAGACTGGGTCAACATCATCTTTCTGACCTTGACCCCGGTGGTGGGGATCGCAGGCACGGCCTGGTACACCCTCCGGAACGGTTTCGAATGGTGGATGGCCGGACTGCTGTTCGGCATGTACCTGCTGGTCGGGCTTTCGATCTGCGCCGGCTACCATCGCTTCTTCTCCCACAAGACGTACGAGGCGCATCCGCTCGTGCAGTCGTTCTTCGCCTTCTTTGGCGCGATGGCCGCGCAGAACTCGATCCTCTGGTGGTCTGCCTCGCATCGCGTCCATCACAAGTACGTCGATCGCGACTGGGATCCGTACAACATCCAGCGCGGCTTCTGGTGGGCACACATCTTCTGGATCTTCTACCGGAATCCCGAATCGGCGAAGTTCGACAACGCCACGGATCTGCAGGCAAACCGGATCGTCATGTGGCAGCATCGCTGGCACAAGGTGATCCTGATCGTCGGCGGATTCGGAATTCCGACCCTCATCGGCGCCGCGTTCGGCGACGCGATCGCCGGCCTGCTGTGGGGTGGATTCGCGCGCATCGTCGTCATCCATCACACGACCTTCTTCGTGAACTCGCTCGCCCACACCTGGGGTCGGAAGGCCTTCAGCTACGAGCAGAGCGCCCGCGACAACTGGGCCGTCGCCCTGCTCACCCTCGGCGAGGGGTATCACTCGTTCCACCACCGCTTCCCGGCCGATTTCCGCAACGGCATCCACTGGTATCAGTGGGATCCCTCGAAGTGGTTCATTCAGCTGATGACCGCGTTCGGCCTGGCCGGCGATCTGAAAACCACCCCTGCCCCCCTCGTCGAGCAGGCGCGCATGGACGCCGCAATCCGCCTCCTCGGTGAAAAGATCGAGCGCAGCCGCATGACGAGCTACGGCGAGGAAATCTCCCGCCGCCTCGCCACCGCGCGCGAGTCGCTCGAGCAGGCGCTCGAGCTGTGGCGCAAACAGCGCGACCAGAAGCTCGTCAGCCTCCGCCGCGCACGCGTGTTCCGCCGCAACGCCCGCAAACGCGTTCGCCTGGCCCGCCGCGAGTGGCGGACCGCGATCAAGCTCCTCCAGCGCCTTCCCGAAGCTGCTTAAAAGAGGACGAATAGAACCTATAGGTAGAACGGGAGGGGGGAGCATTCAGCTCTCACCGATCAGGGGCCGGTAAGGTCCTATTCGTCCTATTTGTCCTATTCGTCCTATTCGTCCCACCCCCCTGTCGCGCTAGAATCCCCCCTTCTTCGCATGGACGCCGCAATTTCCGCCCGGGCTCTCCGGAAGCGTTATCCCGACGTGGTCGCCGTCGACGGACTCGATCTCCAGGTCCGGCGCGGCGAATGTTTCGGTCTTCTCGGTCCCAACGGGGCCGGGAAGACGACGACCATCGAGATTCTCGAAGGACTCACCTCCCCCGACGAGGGAGAGGTCGAGATTCTCGGCATGAGCTGGAAGCGCGACGGCGCCGCCATCCGCGAGGCGATCGGCATCTCCCTCCAGGAAACGCGCCTGGCCGACAAGCTCACCGTCGAGGAGACCGTCACGCTCTTTCGCTCGTTCTATCGCGAAGGGCGCGACCCGGCGACGCTTCTGGGGCAACTCTCCCTGCTCGAGAAGAAAAAGGCGCGGGTGGAAAAGCTTTCGGGAGGTCAGAAGCAGCGGCTCGCCGTCGCCTGCGCGCTGGTGGGCGATCCGGAGATCCTCTTTCTCGACGAGCCCACGACCGGCCTCGATCCGCAAAGCCGCCTCCAGCTCTGGGAGCAGGTCACCGATTTCCGGGCCGGAGGGGGAACCGTCCTGCTGACGACTCACTACATGGACGAGGCCGAGCGGCTCTGCGACCAGATCGCCGTCGTCGACCGCGGCAGGGTGATCGCCGAGGGGACTCCATCCGAGCTGATCGCCTCGCTCAATGCTCCCAACGTGATCGAGTTCGCGGCTGACCCCATGCCGGCTGAAGCGGAGCTTGCCGCGCTTCCGGGGATGAAGGGACTCCATCGCCGCGGCCCGAACTGGCTGCTCAACGTCGATGCGCTCAGCGAGACCGTCCCGGCGCTCCTCGGCTTTCTCGAGCGGTCCGGAATGAGGCTCTCCCACCTTTCGACGCACCGGGCGACGCTCGAAGACGTCTTCGTCGCTCTCACCGGGCGGGATCTGAGGGACAACTGATGATCGGCCCTGCACTCCGCGAGCTCACACTCGCCCGGATCCGCGAGTTCGTCCGGCAGCCGGAGGCTCTCTTCTGGGTCTTCGGCTTCCCGGTGCTGATGGCCCTCGGGCTGGGACTCGCCTTCCGTGAGCGCGGCCCCGAGCCGATCCCGATCGGCGTCACCGGGCCATCCGCCGAGACGTGGGCGGCGCAGCTCGCCGAGTCACCGGGGCTGCTGGTCCGCGTCCTCGGAGAGGACGAGGCGGACAGCGCGATCGACACCGGGCGGATCACGCTTCTGGTCCGCGGCGAGGCCGCACCGGAGTTCGTCTTCGATCCGACCCGGCCCGATTCGCGCGTCGCGCAGCTCGAGGCGAATGCCGCGCTCCAGCAGGCGGCAGGCCGGGTCGATCCCGTTCCGATCCAACTGGTCTCCCGCCAGCAGGCGGGAGGCCGGTACATCGACTTCCTCATCCCCGGGCTACTGGGGATGAACCTGATGGGCACCGGGATGTGGGGTGTCGGCTTCTCGATTGCGACCGCGCGCATGCAGAAACTCCTCAAGCGTCTCGTCGCCACGCCGATGCGGAAGAGCTCCTATCTGCTCTCGCACATTCTCTCGAGGCTGATCTTTCTGGTGCTCGAAGTCGTCGTGCTCGTCGGATTCGCATGGTGGGTGTTCGACGTCGCGATCCGAGGCTCGCTCGTCACGTTCGCGCTCATCTCGCTGCTCGGGGCGCTCTCGTTCAGCGCGCTCGGCCTGCTCACGGCCTCCCGCACCCAGACGATCGAAGGGGTGAGCGGGCTGATGAACCTCATCATGCTTCCGATGTGGATCCTGTCCGGGGTGTTCTTCTCGACCGAGCGCTTTCCCGACGTGATTCAGCCCTTCATCCAGGCCCTTCCGCTCACGGCGCTCAACGACGCCCTCCGCGCGGTCATGAACCAGGGTCTTCCGATCCAGGCGATTCTCGGCGAGCTCGGGATTCTTCTCGCATGGGGTACGATCAGCTTCGCGGTCGCCCTCCGGATCTTCCGCTGGCGATGAGCGGCCGCGCGCGGTCAGCTCTCTCCCCATGACGCCCACAGCCGAGACTCGGAAACGACGCAGCTCGCCCCTTCGCGCGCTGCGCCACAGGAATTACCGCCTCTTCTTCTTCGGCCAGATGGTCTCGCTGAGCGGGACCTGGATGCAGTCCGTCGCGCAGGCATGGTTGATCTACCGCCTCACCGACTCTCCTTTCTTCCTCGGCCTGATCGGATTCGCGAACAACTTCCCGGTCTTCTTCATCGCGCCGTTCGGCGGGGCGCTGGCCGACCGCATTCCGCGGCGCAGCATCCTGATCGCCACGCAAGCGACCTCGATGACGCTCGCGTTCATGCTCGCAGCGATGACCCTCTCCGGCCGCATCGAGGCCTGGCATCTGTTCGTGTTCGCCTCGACTCTCGGGATCGTCAACGGGTTCGACATCCCGGCGCGGCAGGCCTTCGCGGCCGAAATGGTGGATCGGGACGACCTGGTGAATGCCATCGCGCTCAACTCGACCGTGTTCAACACGGCGCGGGTCGTCGGACCGGCGATCGCCGGCATCCTCGTCGCGCTCGTCGGCGAGGGATGGTGTTTCTTCATCAACGCAGTCAGCTACATCGCCGTGCTGGCGGGTCTGCTGCAGATGCGGCTCGCTCCTCCCGGACCCTCGCAGGGGAAGGACTCCACCTTCCAGGCGATCGCGGGCGGATTCCGCTTCGCCGGTTCGACCGGCCCGATCCGGGCGCTGCTGCTTCTGCTGACCGTCGTCAGCTTCACCGGAATGCCCTTCGGCGTGCTCATGCCGATCTTCGCCAACGAGATCCTCGGGCGCGGGGCCGAGGGGCTCGGGATCCTGATGGGGGCCACCGGCGTGGGCGCTCTGCTCGGATCGATCACCCTCGCTACGCGCGGCTCGGTCATCGGCCTCGGGCGGTGGGTCGCGCGCGCTTCGATCGGCTTCGGGATCTCCCTCGTTCTCTTTTCCTTCTCCCGCAGCTTCACGCTGTCGGTCGCGCTCCTCATCCCGGTCGGCTTTTCGATGATCGTCAGCATGGCCTCCTCGAACACCCTGATTCAGTCGATGGTGCCCAACGAGATCCGAGGACGCGTCATGGCGGTCTACTCCATGGTGTTCATGGGAGGCGCACCCCTCGGTGCACTCCTGGCCGGAACTCTCGCGGACGGCCTCGGCGCTCCGGCCACGGTCGCGATCGGAGGCGCCCTGAGCGTTCTCGCAGGGTCGATCTTCTGGCTGCGCCTTCCCGCCCATCGCTTCGTCGCGAGGCGCCTCATCCTGGCTCAGCAGATGGCGGGCGGGGAACCCGCCCAGGAAATCACCGGCTCAGGGGCAATCCCCGACATCGATGACGAGAAGTTCTGAGAACGATCCCGCAGCGTGAGCCGGGGCTGAATAAATCGTGAGCTCGAGCCGTTGCCGCAGAGACAGAGGCACCCTGGACTCACCGTGACGGCTGGAATCTCCACCTGCCTGCCCGCCATCGATCCAGACTCCCAGGAGACTACAGACATGGCAGATCCCAACGACAAGGTTTCCGGACAGCCAGACGGCGAGTACTACGTCGATTCCCAGTGCATCGACTGCGATCTCTGCCGGGAGACGGCTCCGGACAATTTCATGCGCAACGAGGAAGAAGGTTTCTCCTTCATCTACAAACAGCCGGAGACCGACGACGAGCGCGCTCTCTGCAAGGACGCCATGGACAACTGCCCCGTCGAAGCGATCGGCGCCGACGGCGTCCTCAAGACCGCCTGATCCATTCACGTTCGAAAACCACGAAAGCCGGCTTGCGCCGGCTTTTTTCGGTTCTCTCCCCGAATCTCAATGCATCATCGGGTCGCCGCTGACCTCTCCGCGCCAGTCGTCCGCCATGAGGACTTCCACCAGTTCCTGGAGCTCCTCCATGTGAAATGGCTTGGTGAGGGCGGCCGTCATGTTCTGGTCGCGGGTGATGGTGAGGATGTCGCCCTTGCCCGACGCCACGACGACCGGGACCTTGTTCGGCCGCTCGAAATACCACTTCATCCATTCCTCCCCGCTCATCCCGGGGAGGTTCAGGTCGAGCAGGACGAGCCGGGTGTCGGGATTCGCCTCGAGCGTCGCCATCGCCTCGACCGCGCCGGAGGCCGTGACCACGTCGTATCCCTTTTTCCGGAAGAAAGTGACGTAGAGGCTGAGCACTTCCGGATCGTCTTCGATCGCCAGGATCTTCTTGTTGCTCGCAGCCTGAGTCGTGGTTTCCATGGGTAACCCTGCTGACCCGATTTCAACTGCGAACGACGTACCACTTCAAATAAGAGCCATTTCCAAGGCGAGACCGGATGGCCTCGTCATCGGGGATCCTTCACCTGTTCATTTCCATCGAGATTCCAGGCGTTGGCACCCAGCTCCCCATGCCGTTCGGATGATGACTGAGCGCCAGATGCCCAGGGAGGGGATTTTCGAGTAGTGCCATCCGTAGACGTTGTTGAAGACAACGGTACGGTTCCAGCTCTCGTTCGAGCTGGCCCGATCATCGTCTCTGAAAACCTCGGGGATCGGGTCGAGCCTGACGATGAGAACATTCGTGTCCTTGAGAAGTGCCGATACATCGAACGACGGGCCGCCGAACATCCCCTCATGGGTGCCCAGCCTGGTTCCGTTGAGCCAGACGGAACAATGATTGGCGACCCCGTGGAATGTCAGACGGTGGGTGACCGGCCTGTCGCGAAGGCGTACCGCAACCGGGGGCTCGTCGAATGGTGCCGGGCCGGCTTGAAAGCTGGCAGCCTCGAGCTCACCGAGAGACTTCATGGGTTGTGCAGGTATTGCCACAGCTGTCAGGCAGATGACGACTGGTAAAAGAGTCAGCTCCATCATGGCTGGGAAGGCCCTTTCTCACGCGATCGAGCACACTGCTGGCGGGAGGAGGGAGGCAAAGGGTTCGTCGGCTGCAAGGCGCGAGTCAGGCGCCCTCTTCGCGTGCACGAACGATCCTGACCCAGGTACGAAAGTCTTGTCGCTGATGAGCGAACGCGAGCACGATGATCTCCCCTTCTTCTACCGTGTACAGCAGCGTGTGAGGAAATTGCGTCAGGCCCTTGCCACGAAGTTTCCCGCTCAGTACGGGCGCTGCTTCAGGGAATGCCTCGACGATCTCGAGCGCGGCTCGGACTTCGGAGAGCATTCGATCTCCAAGGCCGTCTGCAGCTTCGTTGTAGTAACTGACCGCTTCGCCAAGATCTGCGGCCGCGCCCTCGTGAAAACGGGATTTCACGGGCTGGTCTTGCGCTCTAGTTTCGCGAGCACTTCTTCCGCGGAACTCGAGCGAGCGCTGCCGCGTTTCAGGCCGTCATAGCGACGCTGAGCCTCCGCAATCCATCCTTCGCCGACATCGTCGACAGAAGGTTCGTCGAGACTATCCAGCAACCGCTTTGCAAGTGCGGCCCGAGATTCCCTTTCCAGAGAGAGCGCGGCATCCGCGACCTCTTCGAGCTTACGAGCCATGGTCGTATTCTACCTCGGCTTCGGGCAGGCGTACTCATGCGCCTGAAGTCTTGAAAAGCCGCACCGCGAAGCGGCGTCGCCAGCCATCAACGTGGAGGACACGGCCCGCGACATTCGCCCGCCCCATTTCTCTGGACGTTGTTCATACAAAGGCCCAACCGGCCTTCCAGAAGAACCCTACCGCGGTTCTGGCGGCCTCGCCGTATAGTTCCCAGAAGTTCATGGCCGATTCTCACATTCTCACTGGCGGATGGTCGTACCCAACCACATAGACACTGTGGGCCTAACGGATCGCCGCTTCAGCCGCGCAGCCCGCACGCGAAATGGTACCGCACCCGCGGAGACCCCGGCGCGGGCTGCGTCGGCTGCAAGCGCGAGTTAGGTTAGGCCGCCCACCATCGACTCGCCGATGATCGGCGAGCGGCGGCGCGGCGGCGTTTGCTGGAGTGCTTCCTGGGGGAACCCCGTCATGATGCCGGCGCCTGCTCCGTCAATCGCTCGCCTTCGCTCTTCCAGATCCGATTTCGATGGAGCGTGATGACGATGGAAAGGACGATCGTGATGATCCGCGCGGCGTTCGCGAACCATCCGCCGAGTGCGGTCCTGTCGACCTCAAATACGTACCACCAGAGGTTCATCAGCGCATGAAGAGCGATCGGCACCCAGAGATTGTCCCAGCGGAGATACAGCCATGCGAACCAGACGCTGCCGAGGGCAGTGACGCCGAAGATGCCGAGGGCGCTGAGCACACTTTGCGCCTGGTAGAGATGGCCGAGAGAGAAAAACAAAGTCGGAATCAGGATCGCGGGCCAGAACCCCCACCGCGCGCGACGGTACAGCTGGCCGAAGGCAAAGCCGCGGAAGAGAATCTCCTCTCCCACCGGCGAGAAGACCGCCGTGACGGTGAGGACGAGCAGCGAGTAGTCCGTTCGAAACGTCCCGGTGACGCCAAACCCGACGAGCATCGGGAGCGTCGCCGCGAACGCCACGACCAGGGCACGTCCGAGGGAAGCGCGAAGGCCGAGCTCCGTCAGCGCCGCGCGCAGGCCGGCGCGGCCGACGAGCAGCACGGTGAGAATCGCGAGAACGGATTGCGCGGTCTTCACCGCCGCAGCGCGGGCATACCCCTGCAGCCCCGGGCCGACGGCATCGACCGCGCGGGGAATCAACTGGATCCCGATGAGGAACACGGCGAGCGTGAGGACGGCATAGCCCCAGCACCGGATTCCGCGTGAACGCGTCTGCGCGTCGTCGATGTCCATGGCCCCGTCTCAGAATACCGTAATCCCGTCGAGATCGCCTGTACGTGCGAAATTCTCGTGGCTTGCAACAACGGCCTTCGCTTCGTCAATCGCCAACTTATCGCCTGTGGGCGTGGTGGCGCAGGCGGAAAGAAGGATACAGACGGCGACCGCGGATGTTTTCGACATGCGTTCCTCCCATTATTGAGTTTCCCGCGTCTCCCTGAACAACGTTGGGGCCAGCTCCAGAAAATCAACCATTCGCTACCAGCCGTGGAGTTTGGTTGTTTTTCCGGACCTGGCCCCAACCTTATTTGAGATCCGGCGATGAGGCACAGGCTCGCCAGCTTTCGGAAAGACCTGGAGAAAGAGGAATGCGCGTTCGATTTCTTCAGAGAAGAGAAGTGGAGAATTCTCACGGTTCTCAAGCCACCAGTC
>JBHEOL010000203.1:0-11932 GCA_046261635.1 Thermoanaerobaculia bacterium
CCGGGCTCGAACTGCCGGACCGATGAAGAGATCTCCTTCATCGGATCGATCTTCGGGTACACCGCGCAGTCGTGCGACACGTGGGAGTGGAGCTTCGGCGACGGCGCGAAGGCGACCGGCCAGACCGCCAAGCACAAGTACACGAGCGGCGGCAGCTTCAACGTCGTCCTGACGCTCAAGAACACCGGCGGCGGCCTGAAGAGCGTCGAGAGGACCATGGTGGTTGCCAATCTGAACGTGGCGGCGCCGGCGGAGGTGAACTTCACCACCTCGACGACGAATCCCATCGTCGGGAAGGAAATCACGTTCACGGGACAGGCCGTCACTCCCGACGGGCATCCGGTGACGAGCTGGAAGTGGACCTTCGGAGATGGAACCACCGCGACCGGCAACCCGGTCACGCACACGTACTCGACCGCGGGTCCGTGGAACGTCAGCCTGGTTGCAGCGAACGCGGGCGGCACCGCGCCGCCCCTGACGCGCGAGGTGAAGGTCGGGGCGCAGAACTCTTACGCGTACCTCCTCCCGGTCGTGACGCACGGAGCGGGGCACAACGGCTCGCTCTGGCGCACCGACCTTCAGATCTACTATCCGTACCAGGGTGAGGAAGTCGAGCTCGAGTTCGAGCTCCGCTCCGCGACTGACCCGGCGACGAAGACCATGAGGCTCGACCGGTCGACTCTCATCTCCGAGGACTTCATGTCGTTCTTCACCGACAAGGACAACTCGGGGCCGGTCATCGTGCGCGGGAACACCGAGAAGCTTCCTCAGATCTGGACCCGCACGTACAACGTGGCGGCGAACGGCATCGGGACCTACGGCCAGCTCATCCCGGCCATCCGACTCGATACGAACGAGAACTCGGCCACCGGGCCGACGACTTACTATCTGCCGGGCGTCCGGTTGACCGACCGCTACCGGACCAACATCGGCCTCCTCAATATCTCGGGGAGCTCGATGACGGTCACGCTCACGGCGTTCGAGCACAGCTTCGGCGCCGCGATCGGTCAGTTCCACCAGACCCTCGAGCCGTACCGCTTCGAGCAGATAATGGATGGAACTCTCCGCACGAACTTTGCGGGTCATCCGACCGATCGGGCATTCAGCGTCATGATCAGCGGCGCCGACGAAGGAGACCTGATCGCTTACGAGTCGATGATCGACAACGTGAGCAACGACCCGGTCTACGTTTCTGCGGTTCCCGCCTCGCTCGCTTCCGATCCGGGGATGAAGAATCAGATCGTTCCCGGCGTCGGACACTTCCAGAGCTGGAAGAGCGATGTCTCGATCTTCAATCCCGACGATCAGGCGGTTCAGTTCGACCTGAGATTCTTCGACGAGAAGGGCTTGCTGCTCTCCGAGGCGCAGAACCGGATTCTTCCGGCGAAGGGAACGCTGCAGATCAACGACATCGTCAACGCGCCCGAGATGACTCCGCTCGTCGGTAAGGACGTGATCGGCACGCTTCGCCTCGACGTCGACAGCCCTCTGGCTGACCAGTTCCCGGTCGTCACCGATCGCACATACAACGATCAGCTGGAGGCCGGCACTTACGGCCAGGGCATCATCGGCGTTCCGCTGTCCAGGCCGAACGTCAGCGCCGGCAAGCCGGCGATCCTGCCGGCGGTCCGTCAGGATCTCTCCTACTACACCAACCTCGGTCTGGTGAACCTCGGCGACGAGCCGTCGACGGTCCTGGTCTCGCTCCTCGACAAACAGTCGGGCCAGCCGATCGGCATCTGGTCGGCCACCCTCGCGGCCGGCGAATCGATCGTCGCCAGCCGGATCATGCAGGCCATCAATGCGACGGCCGACAACGGAAGCCTCAAGATCGAAGTCACCTCCGGTGCCCCGGTCTGGGCCTACGCTTCGGTCATCGATCAGATGACCAAGGATCCCGAGTACGTTCCGGCGGTACCGCTGGACTGATTCGGACTCTCATCGATCTCCACCGGGGTGGCGGCGCAAGCCGCCGCCCCTTTTTGCATGTGGCCGCGGTTTGGTTTCATCAACCGCGGCGAGATCTACCGAGGCGCAATCGGGATGAAAAAGAGTTTTATGAACGCGTTCGCGGCGAGTTCCCCGGGAACCGCTCCATGGCATGATCCGGCCGGGACTGGAAAGTCCCGGCCACGGGCGCGATAGAATCAATTCCGATGGAACCCTCGATCCGCGCAGATGAGCTCTCCAAGGTCTACCGGCTCTACGACCGGCCGGCGGACCGCCTGATCGAGCTCCTCTCCCGGCGTCCGCGACACACCGTGTTTCCGGCCCTCGAGGGGGTCACCTTCGCCGCACGGCCGGGGGAGACCATCGGCCTCATCGGGCAGAACGGCGCAGGCAAGAGCACTCTCCTCAAGCTTCTCTGCGGGGTGACGGCCCCCTCGAGCGGCACCCTCGAGACGCGCGGCCAGATCGCTTCCATTCTCGAGCTCGGCACCGGATTCCATCCCGAGTTCACCGGGCGGGACAACGCGGCCCTCAACGCCGCGATCCTCGGCCTGTCGGCGTCGGAAGTGCGCGACAAGCTTCCCTCGATCCTCGAGTTCTCCGAGCTCGGCCGCTTCCTCGACCAGCCCGTGAAGACGTACTCCTCGGGGATGTACATGCGCCTGGCGTTCTCGGTCGCGGTCAACGTCGATCCCGACATCCTGGTCATCGACGAGGCGCTCGCGGTGGGTGACGGACACTTTCAGAAGAAGTGCATCGACAAGATCCGCGAGTTCCAGCAGCGGGGGAAGACGATCTTCTTCTGCTCGCACGCTCTCTACTACATTTCCACGCTCTGCGACCGCACGATCTGGCTCGATCACGGAAGCGTGAAGAGGATCGGACCCTCCGTCGATGTCGTGCATGAATACGAGAGCGCTCTGCTGGCGCGCGAGCTCAAAGAGGCGCCGGTCGAGGAGGTGCCGCACGAGCACCAGCCCGTCCGGATCCGCGACCTGGAGATTCTCGATGCACGGGGAAACACGACCTCGACCTTCGCCAGCGGCGAAGACATCCTGGTGCGAATCGTCGTCGAAGCGGACGACCCGTCGATCCCCTTCCATCTGCTGGCTGGTGTGAGCCGATCCGCGGATCAGCTCCAGTGCTTTACGTTCGGAACGAAGCCGGACGACATCGCGCCACTCTCCGGCCGCCGGCTCTACGACCTGACCGTGAGGCTGCGCGAGGTGCCGCTGGTGAAGGGCGACTACCAGCTGACGCTTTTCGTCGGGGATTCTCTTGCGCTGCACATCTTCGACCGGAGGGACTTGCGCACGGCCTTTTCGATCTCCGCCGAGCGTTACGAGATCGGAATGATCGCCGTGGCGCACGACTGGGAGCTCGACGGGAAGCCGGTCGGGCCTCGCCTCCAGTCCATTGCTGCCGCGGGCGGAGCCGCGCGCCTTCATGCCGAGTAAGACGATTCATCTCGAGACCGAGGGGATGTCGCCGGAGATCGAGCTGGCGCTCCGGGCGGTCGTGGCCGGACTCGAATCGCGCGGGGCCGGTGTGATGGTCGACGGCGATCGTGCCGGCGCAGGGGACGACGTCGTGATCTGTGCGGAGCGGAACCCCACCTCGTTCCGGGAAGCATGGCGGGTCGCGCCGGAAATCGAGAATGGTCTCGTGCGTCTGGTCCGGGGAGAGGATGCGATCGAGCTCCCCTGGTCGGTCGTGGCTCCGGTTGCATCGCGCCGGCTCCCCCGGGCGATCCTGGCTGCGGGAGGGAGCGATTCACGCCGCATGCGCATGATGGTGCGAACGGCCGAGGAGCTCGACCGCCGCCGCGCCCGCTGCCGGTTCGCTCTCTGGGGTCCGCCCCCTTCTCCCATTGCTGGAATGCGCGGGCTCGACGAGATCCACACCGAACTTTCATCGGACGATCTTCTGCGCCTTCTCATGTCTTCGTGCGCGGTCTTCGATCCGGCCGAGTCGCCCGCGGAGGCGACCGCACTTCCGTGGATGGGCGCGGCGGTCGGAATCGCGGTGGTCGTGGCTGCCGAGCATCCCTTCGCCGGAGGATTGCGCGTCGCCGAGTGGAGTCCCGAGAGTTTTGCGGACGTCCTCGAGAGGGCGGTCGAGCTCGAAGCTCCCCCCGGGAAGCCGGCGGTCGAGCCGCCCGCGCAGCGGCTGCTGGAGGCGTTCGGAATTGACGCCTGAGCGGACTCTGGTCCTCGTCAACTACTTTTCGGCGGAGCTGGTCGGGCCCGCGATCGCCTCCGCCCGCGAATCCTCTCGAGTCCCCCTCCGGGTGGTCGTCGTCGACAACTCGGGAGACCTGGCGGAGAGCTCGAAGCTCCGCTCTCTTCCGATCGACGAGATCATCGACGCTCCCGACAACCCGGGCTACGGCGAGGGAGCCAACCTCGGAGCGCGTGAGGCCGCGGGCGTGGTCATCGTCGCCAACCCGGACGTCGAGTTCTTCCCCGGGAGCATCGACCTTCTCGTCGAAGAGCTCGCGCGCGAAGGCGTCGTCGCCGCGGGGCCGAAGTTCGTATGGGATCGCGGAGGGGAGTGGCTCCTTCCTCCGCCCGATCATCCAACGCTCGGGCACGCTCTCGACCGGATCGCGGCTGGCAAGTCGCAGTGGTGGGCCCAGCAGTGGCTGGCGCGCCGGCAGCGCGCGCGAGCGCGATTCTGGCAGCGCCAGCGCTCGATGGACGAAGCGGTCCTCTCCGGCGCCGTCCTCTGTCTGCAGGCCGACGCGTTCCATGCGGTCGGCGGTTTCGATTCCGGTTACCGCCTCTACTTCGAGGAGATCGATCTTCTCGAACGGCTCCGGAGGCGAGGGGGGCGGGTCCGTTACGTTCCGTCTGCCGTCTGCCTGCATCTCTACAACCAGAGCGCCGGAAGGTCGGCGTCCGCAGCCGGGGCGCTCTACGCCCGATCCGAGCGCCGCTTCTACGAGCGTCACTTCGGGGAGTTCCTCGGAGCGAGGCTTCTCGACTGGCGCGGCCCCCTCCGGTTGACCGCGCCGCAGGAGGAGGAGTCGTTCGAGGTGAAGCTGAACCCCGGTGCGGGAGATTGGATCGTCGAGGCGAGTCCCCTCGCGGATTTCTCGACCGCGGCGGGACGACTTGGGGGAGGCGAACAGGTGGTGATCCCGGCGGGGATTCGCGAATCGCTCCGGGGGGGCGAGCTCTACGTCAGGGTCGTCGAGAGGAGCTCGGGCAGACCCGTCCGAAGCCTGCGCCTCCGCGGGCGGAGCAGTCCATTAGAATGAGCGGGATGCATGGTGAGGCACCCACCGTCTCGGTCGTCATTCCGGCTTATCAGGAGGAAGGTCGGATCGGCGGGACTCTCGAAGAATTGACCGGCTGGCTCCGCGGGACGGGGCTGAGCTGGGAGGTTCTCGTGGTCGACGACGGCTCGCGGGACGGCACGCGCGCCGTGGTCAAAGAGCTCAGAAGCCGCGAGCGCCGGATTCACCTTCTGGAGCAGTCGGAGAATCAGGGCAAAGGAGCGGCCGTCCGTCGCGGAGTGCTCGAGTCGCGAGGCGAAGTGGTCGTCTTCGTGGATGCCGACCTTCCGTACGAAACGGCGAACGTCGAGCAGGTGGTGGCCCAGGTCAAGTCGGGCGCAACCGACCTCGCCATCGGCGGACGCGATCTCCCCGGCTCCGACCTCGACCGGTCCTACCCCCTCCGGAGGCGATTCCTCGGGCGAGCGTTTGCCACGATCGTCCAGTCGCTGCTCGTTCCCGGGATTCCGGACACCCAGTGCGGGCTGAAGGCTTTCAGCGCGCACGCGGCGCGGAGCCTCTTCTCCGAATCGAAGTTGAAGGGGTTCGGCTTCGATTTCGAGGTTCTCTTCCTCGCTCGCAAGTACGGTTTTCGAATCGAGCGCGTACCCGTCGGGATGTCGCACCGGCACGAATCGAAGGTGAGGCTGGTGGTCGACTCGCTGCGGATGCTCACCGACGTGCTCCGGGTCCGGTACTGGAATCGGATCGAGGCGTATCGGCCGCCCCGCCGTTGTCCGGTCTGTTTTTCGACGGAGGTCTCGACGCGCACGCAGATCCGCGGGTGGGTCGTCCGGCAGTGTTTTCGCTGCAAGTGCCGTTATCTCGCATCGTTTCCGTCGGACGACGAGCTGGAGACGCTCTACAACGACAGCTACTTCAGCAGCCATCGCGACGCCGAGCACGGCTACGCCACGAGGGAACTGACGCCCGCGACGGCGCGCACCGGCGAAAAGCGGCTCTCGGTGCTGCGGCGTCATCTCCCACCCCGGGCGCGAATCCTCGAAGTGGGGGCGGGCAACGGGCTGTTCGGCCGGTTGGCGGCCAGGGAGTTCGACTACGTCGGGATCGACCTTGCCGATGAGGCGGTCAGGGCCGCGCGCTCCGAGGGTCTCGAAGTGTTCCGATCGAGCCTGTCTCACTTCGTGAACACGGGCTCGCAGTTCGATGCGGTGACCCTGTTCCACGTCTTCGAGCACCTGAACGACCCGCACGATGCTCTCGCGAGAATCTCGGATCTGCTGAAGCCGAACGGCATTCTCGTGCTGATCACCCCCGACACCGAGAGCGTTCTGTGCGCGATCTCGGGCGACAGGTGGGTCAGCTACAAGTTTCCCGAGCATCTGATTCTCTACTCGCGCTCCGCCCTGATCGAGCTCCTCGAACATTCCGGATTCGAGATCATCTCGGTTTCCTCCGATTTCGAGTACTGCACCCGCGAGTTCGTCGAGTCGCGCCTCTCCTCTCTTCACCCAGCGATCGGCATGCTCGCCCGGATGGGCACGGCCGTGATGCCCGATCCGATGCCGACGCCGTCCGGATCGATCCGGCTGGTCGCCCGACGGCGCTCCGGATCGAATCTGAACATCCGGGCCGTGCGCGCGGTCGAGCCGACCCATGCCCGCTGAGCAGATCCGTCAGTCGCGCCGCGACGACATCCCCGCCCTCGGAGCCCTCTTCCGCGAGGTGTTCGGCGCAGATCGCGATCCCGCCGTCTGGACGTGGAAGTACTTCGACAACCCCCGTGGGCTGACGAGTTTCGTCTGCGAGGCAGACGGCAGGCTCGTGGCCCACTGCGGCGGAGCCCCGGTCCGCTTTCGAGACTACGGGCAGGAACATCTCGCCCTGCAGTCGACCGACTTCATGAGCAGCCCCCGCTATCCGGGAGGCATCGGCAGGGGAGGCGTCTTCGTGAGGACGGCCCAGCGGTTTTTCGAGGCCTACTGCGGTCCCTCGAAAGTGCCCATGGTCTACGGCTTCCCCGGCGAGCGGCACAGGCTCCTGGGAGAGCGTCTGCTCGGCTATCGCCCGATCGAGACGGTGGGAGAGATGAGGATCGACCCCGAAAGCGATCGCATCGGGATCGAGGAGCTCCGCGAGAGAGATCTTCCCTTCTTTTCCCGTGTTCCCGTCGATTTCGGAGCTCTCCGCGATCCGGTTTACCTCCGGTGGCGCTATCTCGACCGCCCCGGGGCCCGCTATGGGATCGTGAGGGTGAGCCGTCCTCTCGGAATGGGGACGCAAATTGCAGCGATCGTTCATCAGGACGAGAGAACGGTCCATGTCATGGAAGTCGCAGGCGCGTTCTCCCGGGAAGCGGTGCGGCGGCTGACGGGACGGCTGGCGGGTCTCGGGAAAGAGGTCGTGTTCTGGGGCTCTCCGGGGCATCCGGTCGGTCAGCGGCTGGTGGAGGGGGGATTTCGGATGGGCGCGCGCGACCACCGCGTGGAGTTCCGGTCGTTCACGCAACGGCCGACTCCGAGGAGCGGCGAGCTTTATTACACGCTGGGCGACTACGACGTCTATTGAGGAACGGCGCCCGACGAGAGCAGTGAACGACATGATCGAATCGACCCATCGACCCAGGGACCGGAATCCCGCGACGGATGAGGATCGCAAGAGCGTCCTCGTCGTGGACGACGATCTTCCGCTCCGCGGCATGCTTTCTTCGGCGCTGCGCCGGAACGGCTACCAGGTCTTTCTCGCGGGGGACGGGGGAGAGGCCCACCGCGCGATGCTCCTGAACCGTCCTCACGTCATCCTGCTCGATCTGATGATGCCGGGCGTGAATGGCTGGGACTTCCTCCAGAAGCTCAGAGACAGCGGGCACCTCGGGCAGGTGCCGGTCATCGTCATTTCGGCCCACCTCCGCGAGGATCCGCAGGCCGTTCTCGAGATGGGGGTGGCCGCCATCCTGCCGAAGCCGTTCAACCTCGAGGAGCTTCTCGAGATGGTCCACCATCTCGCCCGGTGAGGTGGCTGTGGCAGAGGATCTTTTCCTCTGCTCAGCCGAGGATGTCGTCAAGGGTTCGGCGCTCGAGTCCCAGGCCGTCCACGAGCTCGGCGAAAAGCTCGCTGTCGAACAGCTGGGCATCGCCGTGGTAGGTGGGGACGAGCAGCAGAGGGAAGTGCTCGAAGATCTCGCGGTCGGGCCGTTTGCGGAGGGCCTGCACCCGGCGGCGTTTTTCCATCACCCGGGTGGAGTTCGCGAACAGCCATTCGATCGCGCGAAACTGCATCACGGTGAGCTCGTCGTCCAGCACGGGCGTCTTCGACGCGAGACGGAATCCGAGGCGGCGTGCGATGCGGGCGGCGAGGCCGCCCGCCGGCGACGGCTCGATCGGTGACTGGTCGAGTGCGGGGCGGCGGAGGCGCGCAGTTCCGGGATTCCGATCGATCGTGTAGCGATGCGACCGGTGCAGGGCGGTGAGGAAGATCGCCCCCGCGACCGATCGAAACGACTCGCGATCGTAGTTCTTGATCGCGGTCTGCATCGCATTGCGCTCGAACAGGACGCCGCGCTCGAACGATCCGAGCCGGTCGCTCGTCGCCGAAGAGCGGTGCCGCACCACGGCGCGCGGTTCCCACAGCGTTCTGTACCCCGCAAGCCACGAACGCCACCCGAAATCCACGTCCTCGAGATACGCGAAGTAATCGTCGTCGAACCCGCCGATGGCGAGAAAAGGAACGCGGCGCACGATCATGTTGCCGCCGCAGGCGAACGGAATCTCCGTTCCAGCCGGAAGGATCTCGAGCGACGCGAGCGGCTTCCGGAAGCCCGGCTGGAAAGCGTGCCCATCGAAGGTCATCGCTCCGCGGATGAAATCCGCCCGCTTGCCGCTCGGATCGACGATGCAGCCGGCAACCGAGAGAACGTCGTCGGGCGCCTGCGCGATGGCCTCGGTGAGCGCTTCGAGCCAGCCCGGCTGCGGGACCGCGTCGTTGTTGAGAAGGATGACCAGCTCCGCGCCGGAGACCTCGACCCCCGCGCGCACGCCGCCCGTGAATCCTCGGTTTCTCCCGAGTCGGATCACGCGGACCGAAGGATGATTCGCGGCGAGAGCTTTTCCGGTGCCGTCAGTCGATCCATTGTCCACGACGATGATGCCGAGCTCGGAAATCGACCGGGGACGGCTCTGAGAGACCACACCCTCGACGGCGCGAAGCGTGTCCTCGCGTCCGTTCCACGTGACGATCACGACGTCCACCCTCATCGGCGCGCGCCTCCGGCATCGGGGCGCAGCCGCTCGACCTTCCGGCGCAGCCGCTCGAGGAGCCGGCGTGGTTTTCCGGGCGGGGCGGGGCGCTCGATCGCGAATTGCGCGGCGGTATCGTCCCGCCGCGGCGTCCGGCAGAATTCCAGCAGCGGCTCTGCCAGGTGCGACCACTGATGATCGTCGACGAACCTCCGGCATCCTTCCCGCGCGCGCCCGTACCGTTCGGCATCCGAGAGAAGCGCGAGGATGGCGCTCGCGTAGTCCGCGGGATCGGAGGTGGGGACGACCGTTCCCGAGGCGTAGCGCCCGAGCAGCGGATCGGTGCCTCCCGCGGAGCTGGAGACCACGGGGAGCCCACCCCAGAAGCAGTCGAACATCCTGGTGCGCATGGCGAGATCGGTTTCGAGGGAAGGGCGGAAGGTGAGCAGGGCGAGTGCGAAGCGGTCGTAGAAGGCGCGCCGCTCCTCGTAGGGAACCCAGGGTTCGAATCGGACGAACGAGGAGCGCCCCGCCCGCTCGACGTTCGTGCGAAGGCGGCTGAACAGGCTCTGCGGCGTCGTCGCTGCGTTCGGGTGAAACGTGAACGTGATCGACAGGCGCGGATCGGTACGGCGAGCCTGCTCGATCGCCTCGACGGCGAGCGTCGGGTCATACCAGTCGTAGATGGCCCCGAAGAAGATCTCCCGCGAATCGAAGCCGGCGCGCTGCGGCACCACCCAGGGAGAGACGCCGAATGGAACGATGGCCACGAGCGATTCGAGCGCCGCGTCATGCTGGTAGAGCGCGGGATTGGCGCGGCCCGTGGCGAGCAGCATCCCGAGGTAGAAGAACCTCTGCGCTTCCGAGGCGCAGAGGAAGAGATCGCCGCGCCGGAGCGAGCGGAGAATCGTCGCGTGATCGTGCTCGAACACCTCGGCACCTCGCGCGGCGAAGTAATGAAAATTCTCGACCGGATAAGGATCGTAAAGGTCGATGACGATCGGGATGTCGGGCCGCCCATGGGCGAGCAGGTCGTTCGCGGCGTGGCCCTGGACGATCGCCACGTCGGCCCGCGCGGTGGCTGCCGCGAGGTGTTCCGGCGTGGCCGGCGCGGTCGAGCACCCCGCGACCGCACCGCCGTCGGAGGAGAGGACTTCGACTTCATGCCCGTCTTCTCGGACGGCGCGGGAGAGCTCGAGGAAGCGGATTCCAACCCCCGCGGGATTGCGGTGCCCCAGCGGTTCGGGGCAGACGAATACGACTCGGCTCACTTCCTCCCTCGCATCCGTTCGGCGGCGCGATGGAGGCGCCAGGCCTTCGTGCCGCGCATCTCTTCGAGAAGTGCTTCGAGCCTGGCGATCTCGCCGTAGAGCCTGCCCGCGTGGCCCGAGCTTTCGGTGACGGCGCCGGTCAGCTCGTCGATGCGCGTCTGGAGGATTGCCTTCGCGGCTTCGTGCTCGGCGGCCATCTCCTCCATCCGGCTCAGCATGTCGCGCGCCTTGGCCTCCAGGTTCGATTCCCGGTGGGCGCCGCCGGCGATTTCCTCGAGGAGGATCATCTTGTCTTTCTCGAGCCGGCGGACGTCGCGGTCGAGTCGCGCGATGTCGCGCTCGAGGTGACGTCCCCTCCCGATCTCGACCTGCGTCAGGTTGCGCGAAGCGGTGAGCGATTCCTTCATCGCCTCGACCGATCGGAAGATCTTCGTCTCGTCGCCCGTGAAGCCGTGCTTCTGCCAGACCTGGAGTTTCGCCTTCCGGTACCCGTCGGAGTGGGACGGATTCTGAAGCACCGCCGATCCCGATCCTTCGAAGTGGCGGATCTCGCACGTCACCCTTGGGATCCTCACCAGTTCTCCGAGCTTCGACAGGCGCAGCAGGAAATCCCAGTCTTCGAAGAGGTCGAACGCGGGATCGAACCCGCCGGCGGTGAGGAAGTCGGCCTTGCGGACGAGCAGGGTCGGGAGCGGGATGTAGTTGTCGACCGCGAGGAGCTCGCGGTCGAACTCGGCCGCGTACGAGCGCAGCCGCTGACCGGCGACGGGTGCGCCGTCTTCCCCGATCTCGTAGATGGCCGATACGGCATCGGTGTACCAGCCCAGCGCATCGCGCGACGCGGCCGCCCGGAACAGCGTCGGAAGGTGCTCCTCGTAATAGAGGTCGTCGTCGTCGAGAAACGCGATCCACTCGGTCGACGCCGCGGCGACGCCGCTGTTCATCGCCTCCGAGCGTCCCCGCGAGGTCTCGTGCTCGATGACGGTGACTCCCTCTCCCGCCCCCCCGATTGCGCTCTTCCCTCCATCATTGACGACGACGATGGGTGCGGAGGGCGACGAGGCGCGGATGGAGGCAATCGCCTGGCGCAGAAGCGCGGGACGATCCTTCGTTCGGACGATGACCGTGACGGGCAGCGGCTCCGCCTCGCCCGCGACCGGCGAGCCGCCGCGGATCGCGGCTTCGACGGCGGAGAGTGGATTCGTCCGGAGGTATTTTGCGTCGGTGACCCAGTA
>JBHEOL010000302.1:0-4727 GCA_046261635.1 Thermoanaerobaculia bacterium
GTCATCATCAGATCTGCCCCTCCGCCGAAAGAGAAAGAGAACCTCAGGCTCGCGTCGGAGAAATCGGGACGCAGCATTCCGGCTCCGAGCGTGCCGCCGAGGTACGGGCGCACCGCTCCGGGGGTCTGGAAGTATCTCCGCCCGCCGATCTGGAGGTAATGAACCTCGATGTCGATCGGGAACTCGATTGGGGTCTGATCGGGATCGTCTACGGTCAGCTCGCTGCGCTGGCCGAGGTAGAGAACGTCGAGACGGAGATCGTCGCCGTGATCGAAGGAGACCATCAGACCCAATCCCGCGCCCGCATCGATCCTGGCGCCGGTCTCGTAAGCCGTCCCGATGCCCGCGTCCTGATGGAACGAGATCAGTGGCGTGATCTCGGTGGCGAAAGCCTGCGTGGCTATCGCGAAACACATCACTGCCAACGTCCCTCGAATGCCGATCATGTGCATCTCCTCACCGCGCCCCGCCGGCCAGGCGTGCTGCTTCCGGAAGACGTCGCAGGCGCATCATCGAAACCACGCCGAACAGCGGCCCTGGGGCCAGGATGACGAACGCCCATTCCCAACCCAGCAATTCGACGAGCGGCGGAATGATCGCGATCGAGATCGTCGTCAGCAGAAATCCCACCGACGTCTGCAGCGTGAGGGCCGTACCCATGTACTCCGGCTGGCCGAGCTCGGTGACACAGGCGGAAAACTGGGCCGAGTCGGCGACGACTGTTGCTCCCCAGACGGCCGCGATGATGAGCAGCACGATGGGCGTTCCGCCGTAGAAAAAGCCGATGACGAGACAGCAGGCCCCGCTGACGATCATCGCCGCCGATGTGACGATCGTCCGGCCGATGCGATCGGCCAGAAGCCCTGCCGCGACGCAACCCGCCGCGCCGGCTCCGATCACGATGAACGAGCCCGCCTCCGCGAGCCACCCCGGCTGGCCCGATTCGGCGAAGCTCGCGCGCAGCATGACGGGGAGCCACGTCCACATCGCGTACAGCTCCCACATGTGTCCGTAGTAGCCGAAATTGGCGAGCCGCACCCCGCGCTCGCGGAAGATCTTCATCACCTGCCCGGGATCGAAACGGGCGCGGGCCGGCGAGAAGGGACCTTCGGTCACGAGAAAAAAGACGATGGCTCCCCCGAGCAGAGACGAGAAGGATGCGAAGCCGACGTTGATGCGCCACGAATCGCTGCCGAGAGCGTTGACGAGATAGGGAGAAGCCTTCCCCAGGGTGAGGCTGCCAACCAGGACTCCGAGAGCGAGTCCGCGCTCGCGCCGGAACCACGTCGCCAGGATCCGCATCCCCGGCGGGTAGATCCCGGCGAGGAACATCCCTGTGAGAAACCGGAGAACGATCGCGGAGGATGCCGACTCCGAGGTCGCGGCGAGCAGGGCATTCGTCCCCGCGCCGAGGAGAGCCGAGACGGCGAAAAGCTGGCGGGTGGGGATGAGATCCGAGAGGTTGAGGATGGCGCTGATGAGGGTGCCGGCCACGAACCCGAGCTGGACGGCGATCGTCATCCACGAAGCCGCCGAGTCGCTCAGATTCCACTCGGTGCGCAGAGCGGGAGTGACCGAGGAGACGCCGAACCAGAGCGCCATGCAGAGGAGCTCGGCGACGGCGACCCGGGTGAGGATCGACCATCGCCGCGGATCGTGGTCGTCGGTCATCGGCAGAGATGATACCGGTGGTAGAAGCCGTGGCAGAGAATCTTTTCCTCTGCCTCCGGGCCGCCGTAGCAGTAACCGGGTCGCTTCCCGCTTCGATGAAAGCAGCGGAGGATGAATCCTCCGCCACTTTCTCCTACAGCAGCTCTCGCAGTCTCGCGTAGCCGCTGCGGCTCACCGGGAGCTTGGTGCCGTCGCGCAGGAGGGCGATGCGGCTGTCTTTCGCGTACGGCTCGACGCGCGAGAGGCGATCGAGGTTGAGCAGGTAGGACCGGTGGATCCGGACGAAGCGGGCGGGATCGAGATCGCGCTCGAGGTCGCCGAGGGTCTGCTGCTTCCTGAGGCGTGCCTCCCCCGAGACGATCACGATCGCATCGTCCTGCGCTTCGACGTAATCGATGCGCGCGACGGGCACGACCTCGATCTTTCCTTCTTCGAGCCGCACGAGGACGCGCTGGAGCGGGCGCTGACGAAGCTCCTGCGAGGCGACCCTTTCGCGCGCCTGCCCGGAACTGAGCCGCTCGCGCACGCGGCTCATCGCGGCGCTGAACCGCTCCTCGGTGAAGGGCTTGAGGAGATAGTCGAGGGCGCGCGCCTCGAAGGCGCGGATCGCGTACTCGTCGTGCGCCGTGACGAAGACGACGATCGGCTCCCGGTCGAGGAGCTCGAGCACCTCGAATCCGTCGAGCTTCGGCATCTGGACGTCGAGGAAAAGGACGTCCGGGTCATGCTCCGAGACGGCTTTCACGGCCTCGAATCCATTCGCACACTCGGCCACGAGCTCGATGTCCTCCTCTTTCGCGAGAAACTCGCAGACCAGCTCGCGGGAGAGGGCCTCGTCGTCGACGACCATGGCGCGGATCATCGGCTCACTCCTCGTCCCACGACGCTGCGTGGCAGTCGTAGCTCGACTCCGAATGTCCCGTCGATTTCGCTCGTCCGGACCGAAGACGAGCCGGAGTGAAGCGCGGCCAGGCGCGCCCGGACGTTGGCGATCCCGACACCCTCCCCGGGCGCGCTGGCCCGGTCCGGATCCGCCGGATTCGCAACCCGCAACACGAGATCGTCCCCGTCGATGCGTCCCGAGACCCGGATCGTTCCCCCTTCGATCATCGAGGAGATTCCGTGGCGCACCGCGTTTTCGATGAGAGGCTGCAGCAGCAGTGACGGCACGGCGGCATCCGCCGCGGCCGGGTCGATCGACTTTTCGAGCGACAGGCGTGGCCCGAACCGGATCTTCTCGATCGCGAGGTAGGTCTCGGCGAGTCCGACCTCGTCCGAGAGAGAGACTTCTCCCAGTCCGCCGAGGCGAAGACTCGTGCGGAAGAAATCCGCCAGCAGTTGGGCCATCTTCCGCGCATCCTCGGGCCGCGAGCCGCAGAGTGACGCGACGGCATTGAGGCTGTTGTAGAGGAAGTGCGGGTCGATCTGTGCCTTGAGGGCGCGGAGCTCCGACTCGCGCGCCAGGATCTCGTATCGGAGCGCGGCCTGGCGCGACTGATTCGCGAACACAACCTCGAGGATCAGGTACTGCGCGACGACCGCGCCGAGATAGAGCAGCATGCCGGCTCCGAACAGAAGCGCGAGCAGCCCGCCGTCGATCTCCACCCCGGTCTCTTCCACCACGCCGAGCCGCGCGAGCGAACCGACCCAGGAGCGAAGCGCCAGGATCCAGATCCCCGCCGCGACCACCGCTCCGCCGAAGTGGGCGGCGAGAAGGAGGATCGCGCGAGACCCGCGAAGGGGAAACGCGCGTGCCGGATAGCGCGCAGCCAGAGCGACGAACCCGAACAGCGCCGCCGGCACCGTGGCGAACGTCACCGCCGGCACGGTCCCCGTGGCACGCCCGAGCACGAGCAGCGCGACAGCGAACGCTGCGAGCGCGAACCCCCCGACGAGGAACCCGTCGATCCTTCCCGGGACCGCTCCTTCACTCGTCGTCATAGGCCCGCACCTCGACTCCTCCCATGATCGCAGCGCCCCGAAGAACCAGCCGCGGCGCTCCCTCCCTTCCTGGCTCGGTCAGATTCGACACCCCACCCAGCAGCGCCGTCACCCGGTTCACCACCGTCCATTCGCGCGGCACCTTGATGTCGATTCCTCCCCAGAAGGCGAGCACGTCGATCACCGCCTCGTCCCCCTGGATCTTCGCCGCGCGAAGATCGATGTCGCACCCCCCCATCACCGCGAACACGTCGCCCCCGAGAAACGCCGGCGTCCTGATCGTCCTGGTGTTGCCAGCCATCAGCGCCGCCGCGCGGAATCCCGCCGGCGCCTCGCCAAAGACGTCCTTCGGAACCGGGCGGATTGCCTGGAGAATCAGCGCCACGCCCGCGAAGGTGATCGTCAGCGGGAACAGATCCATCACGTCACCGATGTTCAGAAACGGGATGCCGGCCTTCGGCAGGAGAAAGGCCGTGCCGAGCGCGAACCAGAAAAACGCCGTCAGGAACTTCCGGTCGAGAAGCGAAATGACTCCGCCCAGGATGAGGGCGAGGGGCCACCAGTAGAGCACCTCCCATGCGTCGACCAGCTCCAGCCGGTCGAGCAGAAACACGACGCCGCCCGCCATGACGAGGATGCCGAAAAAGAACCGGTCGAGGCGCTCGCCCCGGAATCCTCTGCGAATGGGCCCAGTCATGGCCGCTCCTCCGTCCGATGCTCTCCGGGCTCGCCTTCTGCCGATCCGAAGAGCGACTGCGCGATCATGATGGAGCCCGCCGCGATGAGGAAGACCGGCCAGGAATTGCCGAACGTCAGCCCGAAGAGCGAGAGCTCCACCGCCTGCAGCCACGATCCGACGAAAACGAGCCATCCTCCCGCTCCAACGCTCCGCTCCCACGCCATCTTCGAGACTCCGAGAGCGATGATGATCATCGGCCACCAGGTATCGATCACGCGGCCGAAACCCACGAGCCCGAGCTCGTCGAGCAGGAACAGGCTTCCGAGAAGAATGAGGAAGATCCCGAAGATGGGACCCGGGCCGCGATGGCGGCCGGGGCGGTTGGTCATGACGCCCTCCGATTCGACGCGCTTCTCACTTCGACGCCCGCCATGAG
>JBHEOL010000306.1:0-21979 GCA_046261635.1 Thermoanaerobaculia bacterium
AAAATCGCCTCGATCGGCTCGACCGTCCCCGGCTCGACGCCGACCAGGTTCCAGAAGGCGCGGTTCGCCGTGAGCAGGATCCCATCGGACGTGACGACCACGATCGCCGAGGAGGACGACTCGATGATGTTCTCGTTGAAATCCTTGAGGAGCTGAATCTGCTCGAGCTGGCGGCGGAGCCTTCCGTACAGCCTGGCATTCTCGATCGCGAGAGCGAGGGGGGCGGTGATCGAGCCGATGAGCTGCAGGTCGTCGCGGGAGAGCGGCTCCTCGCCATGGCGGTTTCCGCAGAGCAGCAACCCCTGGAGCTCGCTCCGATGGCGAAGCGGAAAGACGTAACGGTAACCGGTCCGGAGGAGCTGGATCGGGAGGTCGCTCTCTTCTGGAAGATGCGGCTCGTCCAGGATCAGCGGGCGCCCGTCCGGCAGCGGCCCGAGATCGTTCTCGCGAACGACCGGTGGTACCGGGAACTGCGGATGGTAGAGGACGAGCGTGTCGCCCTCGCGTACATAGAGGTTCGTCCTGTCCACGTGAACCGCGGCCTCGAGACGGTCGCGGATGGACTCGATCAGGTCAGCCAGGTCGTGGAAGGTCGACAACTCGCGCGCGAACTCGGTCATCGCCCGCCGATGGCGATAGGTCTCCCGGTAGAGAAACATCTCGATCAGAGTCTCGATCCGCCCCTTGACCGGAATGAGGACCCCTGCGATCAGCAGGCCCGAAGCGAACGCGAGGAAGTTTCTCTCGAGCGCGAGCCGTTCCTCGAGGAGACTCTGGAGTAGAACGTTCACGGTCGAGAACGCGATCATTCCGAACACGAACGTCACCGTGTAGGCGAGAACCTCCTTGATGACGACTTCGACATCCCACAGCTTGTAGCGAAGGATCGAAACGGCGAACGCCAGTGGAATCAGCGCAAGCGGAAGGATCGCGAATGTCGTGTAACCGGAACCGGCGCCGCGGGCCACGAACGGGATCAGGTAGAGAAGGAGAAACGGGATGAACCCCACAGCCATCCCAAGGTAAATCCACTTGATCTGCTTCTTCTGGCCGATCGCAGGGGCAGTTCGGAACGTGTAGGTCAGCGCGATGAACGCCAGCGTGAAGTAGACCGCGAAGTGCAGCATCTCCCACCGGTCGATCAGCCTGATCGACGTCGCCGCCGGCGCCACGGCGATCGCGTTGCCGAGCACGTAAAGGTCGATCACCCAGAGAAGCAGGAGCGACGGAATCGCGTAGATGACTGCGATCGCGCGGCGGCTCGTCAGCAGCGGCCTGGGGAACCGCAGAAAGAAGTGAAGCGTGAGCGGCGGGAGGAAGATGCGCGCCATCTCTTCGATGAAGAAGAGGGTTTTGTAGGTCAGGTCGAGCTCGCCCGCCGGCGAGTAGACGTACACCACGAACGCAAGAAGCGTGACCAGGTAGAAAAGAGAGCTCTCGCCTCTCGCTCCCCGAAAGAGCGTGAACAGGCCGATGGCGAGGTATAAGAATCCGATCAGGGTCAGAAACAGGTACTGGTATTCGATTTTCAGCGGAGGAGGCGTGTAGCGCATCGCCAGCGTCTGGCCGTCCCGCCACACGACCAGCGGAATCGGGCCGCTGTGACGCAGCGTCTCCTTCAACCCGTCGAGCTCGTGACTCGGGACTCCACCCACGACCCAGATCTGGTCGCCGACCCTCAGGCCCGAGCTCTCCGCTCCGCTTCCCGGATCCACCCGATCGACGTGGATCACTCCTTCCTGCCAGATCCAGTGAAAATCAAGCCTCTCGAAGGACGAGCGTTTGCGCTGGAAGGAAGTGAAGGCTCCGGCGACGAGAATGACAGTCAGGAGACCGATCAACAGGTTGCGGATGTGAGCGCGACGTCGCATCGGAACAGACTTTGAAAACCCAGCAATGGCCCTGCCTCGCTTCGGTTCCGCGTAAGTCATTGATTCCATAGCCAATCCAGCCCACTTCCGAAGCATCGGGAGGGCCCCTCTCCAAATGCTTGGATTCATCTGTCCATTTCGTTGGAGAGGTGAGGGTGCCGATTCGGCAGGCCGGACCCTGAATTCGGGGGAGCGGATTCAATTCGCCGGGGAGGAAGCCCTGGATGAGTCCGGTCGCGAGCCGTAGAGCTGTTCGTAGCTGGTCCGCAGCAGCGTGATCCGCTTCACGTAGCCGCGCGTCTCCGACAGGGGCATCCCTTCGAGGAACTCGTCGAGAGGTCGGGAAGGGTTCTGCTGGCGCCATCGCCGGATTCGATAGGGGCCCCCGTTGTATCCGGCGAGCGCGAGCTCGATGTTCCCGTCCAGCAGATCGATCACGCGTCGGAGATAGCGGGTTCCGAGCTCGACGTTCACCTCGGGATCGGTGAGCCGTGAAGTGCTGAAGCTTCCGTAAGCGAGGTCGCCCAGCTCCTGGCCGGTCGCGGGCATGATCTGCATGAGCCCGGTCGCCCCGACCCACGACTTCGCGTCCGGGTTGAATGCGCTTTCCTGGCGGATCAGGGCCATCACGAGATAGGGGTCGAGCCGGTTCTTCTCGGATGCCTCGCGAATGAGGCTCTCGTACCGGAGCGGGTAGTACATTTCGAGAAATCGCCAGGGGACGGCGTTCTGCTCCGGGGTCGCCAACTCCGGCCACGCTCGCCGCATGTAGCGGTAGGCGAGGTCTTGATTTCCTTCCATGAAGTAAAGGTCGCCCAGGATCGCGTCGGCCCATTTGCGATTCTCGGCCGAGAGATTCTTCTGGACTTCGAGACGCGCAACGCGGCGGAAACCGAGGGCATTCAGCTCGTAAGCGAGGCGAAGATCGCCCGGCACTTCGGCCTCCGCGATCTCCTCCCACGAGATGCGCGGGGCGGGTGCCACGGGCTCGGGTGGCTCCTCGTCACCGAGCCTGATCCGCGAAAAGAGCGCGTAGAGATCCTGATACGGCGCGGAAGCGAGTTCGCGGTAGATGCGCTCGCCCTCGGCTGCATGTCCCTCCCGCTCGATGGTGCGAGCGAACCAGTAGGTCGCCTGCCGTTGAATATTGGGATTTCTGTAGGTGGCCGCGATGTAGTTGAAAAGGTCGCGCGCGACTTCGTTGTTTCCCTTCGTCCAGGCGGCCCACCCGCGATCCCAGAAGTGCTGAAGCGCCGGGTCGCGCGTCGGATCGAGCTCCACCAACTCGGACACATACCGCCGGATCTCGCCCTCCTGCTCCCGGGCGATCATGTGGTCGACGAGGCTCGCGAGCACTTCGATGCGGAGTCCCGTCTCGATCGGAAGGCTTCGGAGGTCGTTGAGTCTTTCGACGTAGAGGGCTTCGTGCCGGTCCTTCTCGCGCTGCTTTTCGGGGTTGACCTGCTCGACCCGCTTCCTGACCGTGCGGTAAGCCGGGACCTTCACCTTCTTCCCCTTCCGAGTCACAGTTCTCGTCCCGGAGCGAACGCGCTCGGTGACGGTCTTGAAGGTCACCGAGTCGATTCCCTTCGCGATCGCGCGGTGGTTATTCGCCGAGATCCGAAGCGCAGGAATCGCGAAGCGGTATGCGCTGGAAAACAGCTGCTCGAGCGCCTCGTTCGATGCTTCGTGCCTGCTGAGCCGGCTCAGGGCCTCGCCTCTCACGAGCAGCAGGCGTGGGCGCAAGGGATCGTCGACCGTTTCGGGGTCGATGGAGGCACTCTCATCGAGAGCCGCCTTCGGGCGCGCCGACGTCAGGAGCGCTTCCAGTCTTCGAATCTGCTGCTGGTGCGTCAGGGGAAGAGGCTTGTCGGCCTCCAACCCGCGGAGCGATCGCAGCATTGCGGCCGCGGTTGTGGCCGACTCCGTGCCGGGACTCTCGATCGCCATGTTCGTCGCCGCGAGAATCATCGCGCCCACGTCTCCCGAGTGAAACTTCGCTTCCAGGTACCGGGAGCGAGCCTCGGCGGCGATCTCCGGATCGCCTTCGCGGGTCGCGAGAGCCCCCCACACCTCCGCGGCGCGAGCGTTCCCGCCGGAATCGGCGTAAAGGGTCGCGAGCTTGGACGCCACTGCCCGAGCGTGAATCAGACGTGGCTCGAGACGCCAGAGGGCTGCAAGCGTGCGGCGACTCCCTTCGATTTCGCCGGCAACCTCGTGCGCATTGGCGAGGTAATAGAGCCGGTACTGCTCGATCGGGCGCGTTCCGAAGGAAAAGGAAGAAAGAAGCTCGATGGCCCGGGGGGGCTGACCTGCTTCGAGTGCTTCGACTCCTTCGCGAAACTCGTTCGCGTGCACGGCCAGCTCGGGAGGGGGAGTCAGCTCGGCGCCGGGCGGGCCCTGCTCCCCGTCGGTGCCATTCCGGAAGAGCCACACCCCGAAAGCGGTCGCGATCACCACGAGTGCGGCAATCGCTCCCGGGAGCCACCGGCGGCGTCTCCAGGCCGGATTTGCTTGCGCGGGCATCGGACGCTTCATGTGCAGATTCCACGCCCCGCTATGTCTGCGGATGTGCCCTCGAGATCGTCATTCCGATCGATGACGCCGCGAGGACGTCGAGGGGGCGGTGGCAGAGGCGGGGGATCCCTCCATCTCGAGGCCCAACGCCCACGCCGAGCGATTCCTCGGATTGAGGATCCGCTCTTTCACAGACCGAGCAGGTCGGGACTGCCGTCCGCCAGGATCCGGACGAGCTCGTCGTAGAAGTAGTTCGAATCGCGTCGCACGTCTTCCCCGATGCGCTCTTCATACATCTGCCGGCTGCGGTCGATGTCTTCCTTCATTCTCTCGTAGAGGTCGCGGTGCTTGCGCCCCTCGTCGACCTTGCTCTCGTTGTAGAGCTTGATCTCCGAAACGAGGAGACGCGCAAATCGCTTCGCCTCGTCATGCTTCTTGGTCTCGGCGGACTGGCTCTGCTGGGACGCGAAGCGGCCACCGGTGACCCCTGCCGGAGGAATGTACTGAGTCGAAGGCTTTTCCGTCGTGGAGGCACCGGACCCATGGGGAGGCTGCGGCGGACGCACTTGTGTGGTCGGGGAAACGGCTGGAGATGCCGGGGGCTTCTGGACCGGAGGAGGCTCGGGATGCACCGGCGGCTCGGGCGTGGCCGGTCGAGGGGCCGATTCGGAGTCGAGCTCGAAAGAGCGGATCGGCGGCGGGGGTGGCGCGGGAACTTCGAAGGTATGCGAAGGAGAACGCGGAGGTTCGATGGGCTTCGGCGCGGGAGGCTCGCTTGGCGTCGCCATTTCGAATCTCGAGGGAGGAGCGACGGAATGGGGCTGGGTCTGAGTCGGCGCGGATTGGAACTGCTCGGGCGCGAGCGCGGGTTTCGGTTCGGGCGTCGGCGGCGGGGCGGGGGGAGCTGGTGTGGCGGCGCTCTCGTCCGCCCCTTCGTCCCGGCCGCTGAGAGCTGGCGACGGGATCATTTTTCGGATCGTGAGTGTGTCGATCAGAAGTCCGGTCGTGAACACCAGAAGCTCGAGGGCGGGACGGTCGAAGCCGTCTTCCGCTCCGTCGACCGCATCGGCGTAGAGGGCCGCGGCGACCTTGTCTTTGATGACCATCGGGATGATGGTCGCGCGGGAGGGGGAGGAAGCCTTCAGCCGTGTCGCTACGGAGGCGCCGTCCCAGTCGACGACCATGTGGTCGTCGAGAACTCGGCCGAGCTCCTGGATGTCGGCAGGCCCGCCTGCGAACCGTTTGATCTCGTCGTCGTTGCCGCCGTTGCCGCTGAACCCGGCGCCCTTCCATCCGGCGAAGGATCCGCTCTTGAGAATGAACAGAGCGCATCGAGAGCTGAACTGGAGCGACTGCTCGAGCAGGGCGTTGAGAACTTCGACCTGGCTCTTTCCCTGCTCGATCGCGCGGATGGCGGTCTTGATCGGCGCGGCGCTCGAGCGTTCCGTCGTTTCGGCCACTGCCACGGGAGCTTCCTGTTCGGGCTCGGCAGCGATGATCTCTTCGATGTGACTGCGCAGAGACAGAGACTTCGCGTCCGCCTGGACGCTCTGCGACGCCGCCTCGAGCTGCTGATTCACCGCATCCCGCACGTCGTCGATCGATGACCGGATGTCGGTGACCATCCGTTCTACGGCTTCACGGATGCTCTGCTCGATCTTCTGTGCGAACTCCTCGTCCCTGGCGGCCATCAATCAATCCCTCCCGACCTCGATCTCCATGAAAATTCTACAACTCCGGGCCGAACTGCAGATCGGCCCCTATGTTACTTTTAATTCGTGACCAAAATCACGCCCCCGCTCATTCTTCTTCTCCTTGCCGGGTTGTTGACAGCCTGCGGTCCGGACGGTCTGGAGGACGAGATTCATCGGGAGTGGCGCGCGGTTCTGGAGCTCAAGAAGGAGTTTCAGCAGGCCCCCGACGCGAAGCGCGCGGTCGCCCGGCAGGCGTGGGCTTCGGCCCTGCTGGAGTTCACGAATCGCTATCCCGAGCACTCCCGGGCCCATCGGGCTTACAAGGAGCTCGAGCTCGACTTCGCCCGCCTTCTCGCCAGCCGCGGGCGATACGACGAAGCGGTCCGGTACTACCGGGTCGTTCTGGACGACGACCCCGCCCACGAGCAGGCCCGGGCGGAGCTCGAGCTCGCCGAACGGCGGCGCTTCGTCACGGCCGACGCCATCGCGAGTCTCCGCCGCGGGATGGGCAAGGTAGACGTCAGTGAGAGAATCGGCGTCCCCGCCCCCGGATGGAGCCGGCGCCTCGATCGCGACGGTACGACGATCGAGTCTTGGTACTACAGGCGGCGCGACGGCGGCGTTGCCGGCGTTTTCTTCCGCAACGGAGAGCTCTTCGCCGCCGAGTTCGATCGCCCGATGAACACCGGCGGTTGATCCGACGCGACTTCGGCTCCGCGGAATGGCCGCGAACCCCTTACGGTTTTTGCATCCGTTCAGGAGACGCCGCATGCCGCTTTACGAATATCAGTGTCAGGAGTGTGCCGAGACGCACGAGATGCTTCAGAAGTTCTCGGATGAGCCTCAGACGATCTGCCCTTCCTGCGGCGGTGCGCTGAGGAAACTGTTCTCCTCGCCGGCGATCCGCTTCAAGGGCTCGGGCTTCTACCTCACGGATTACGGCAAGGGAACCTCCGGCCCGGCCGCAAAGGCCGACGCGGGTAACGGCGGGGGCGACTCCGCTTCCTCGGGTGCCGAATCCTCATCCGCGAAGTCCGACTCGCCGAAGCCGGGGGGAGCGGCGGCGTCTTCCAAGCCCGACTCCGCGAAGTCGGACTCGTCGAAGGCGCCCGCACCGTCATCGGGGACTCGCGAGTCCGGCTCCTGATTCCTTACGCGCCCTTCACGCGGAATCGATGACTATCCGCACCGTTCGACCGTACAATCGATCGTAGATGGGAAAGTCCCGCACCGCCCTCGTGGAACCGCTTCGCTCCCTTTTCGAAGAGATCGACATCGGGAGGATCCGGCGCGAGGTCGGAGGCCTCCGGATGATGAGCCCCGACTGGGAGCCGCGCGATCACGCGCGGGCGCTGGCGCGACGCACCGCACTGCGATGCGCGGCGGCTGGAGCGGCGACGGGCCTTCCCTCCGGCAACATGGCGATCGCCACGCTCGGCGCTGACCTCTCTTACCTCGTCTATCAACAGTTCCGCCTGATTCTCGGCATCGCCACCATTTATGGACACGAGCCCGGCTCGCGCGAGCGGTTCCGCGAGGCTCTGGTCTGCCTGGCCCTCGGATCCGGAGTCGGCATCGGCAAGCGCGGAATCGCCGTCGCGATCGAATCCCTCCGCGGCGAAAGCGGAGCCCTCGCCTCGCGGACCGGGTCGCGCCTGCCCGGGGAGCGGCTCGGCAAAATGATCCCGGCCATGGGCGCCATCTCCGGCGGGGCATTGAACTACTTCGTCGTGCAAGCGGTCGCGAATGTCACGATCCGCTACTACGAGGCACTCGTTGATCCGCGGCTCGCCGAAGAGATCTGGGCGGAAGGCGACCGCGAGCACGCCTGATTTGCACCTTTCAACAGACGCAATTTCTATTCCCCGATGTGTTCGTAACCGGCTCGGTTTCGCTTCCGCTCGCGACCGCCGCAATTGTTGCAGCCGGTAGGAATGCTCCCAACAACGCCCGGGTTTCAGACGGCTGAATGCAGAAACAATCCTGGTGTGATCGTCAGACGACTTCTCTGTTCGAGCGTCGTCGAAGAGCGCGTCGCGTGAGGATGATCGTCGACCTCACCGCGAAGATCATTCACTCCGATGATTCGATGACCTACCGCGAGGCGCGGAGCCTCGTCATCTGCGCGCGCAAGGCGATCCTCGATCTGTTGCCACAGTACGAAGAGCAGTTCGAGAAAAAGATCGTTCCTCAGTTCGATCAGATCATCGGTCAGCGCTGGCCTCTCGAGCATCAGAGCACGTTCATCCCCGCTTCCGAGCTCGTCAACTGACACCGCCCCGGCTCTCCCCGAGCCGGACCCCCGCGGATCATCACTCCCGAATCAACAGCAACTCCATCCGGTGGAGACGTGCGCCGCCAGCGCCAGCGGCCCGGGCCCGCGCGAGCTCCCGCCCCGCTGCTTCCAGGTCCTGCGCCCCCGTGATTCGAAGCCCCGGCACCTCCGGGGCGAGATTCCGGTACTCGAGTCGCTCGAGAGTGGAGGGATCGAAGGCGTCTCTCCGGGCGAAGATCATGGCGACATCGTCGAAGCCGATCAGCGCCCACCGGTCACGCGGGAAGTAGGCCTGCACGGGGGGAACGTCCACGGCCGCGCCCGTCGTGGCGTCGATGACCTTCATCGTGCCCTCCGCGTACTCCTCGACGGCGAGAGTGAGATCGTATTCACGGAACAGCGCGCTCCAGAGCCGGCTGTCCTCGCGGGCACGCGCGAGCTTCGACAGGAAGCTCAGATGCAGCTCGTTGCGTCCGTCGGTAAGGACGCCACTCTCCGGCCAGAGAGCCCAGATCAGATAGCCGCCGAACTGGTCGGGGTTGTAGATGTTTCCCTGAAGCCCCGATCGCTCGAGCTGGTTCACGGCCGCCACGGGGAACCGGGCCGCATCGACTCCGGCTCCCCAGCCGCGCCCGATCGGAACGAGGATCAGCGCGGCGAGCGCGAGGCCGGCGGCCGCGAGCGCGAGAGGGCGTCTGCCGATACGCGGTAACGCCGGGGCGACCAGGAGAGGGAGAAGTGCGAAAAAATATCCCTGGTTTCGAACGAACCGCGCCGCGAGGACCGAAAAGAGACAGAAGAGGAGAAGCCGCGGCGTGAGCGAGGCGCGCCACCTCAGCAGGAGCAGAGCGAGTCCCGCGGCGATGGCGATGTAGAGCGCGGGGAACTGGTCGGGCCGGGAAGGAAGCCATTCGGCGTTGACGAACTCGCCGCTGCCGACGATTCGCGCCAGGCGGAGCGGCGAGAGAATGCCGGCGAGACCCCAGGGAGTGATGAGAAGAGCGACCAGCGTGACCGCGACGGAGGCGGCGCCGGCAATCATGTCGGCTCTTCGTCTCTCACCGGCGGCCCAGCGTCCCGCCAACACGAGTCCAGCCATCGCGGGAGCGAGCAGGGCGGAGGGATGCATGTTCATCCACACGACCGTGATGGTGGCGAGAAGGGCGAGTCTGCGGCGATCGAGCGGGGAGAGCAGCAGGTGTGCGGCGACGACGGCGAAGACGATGCCGGCGAGCTCGGGCCTCACCCCGAGCCGGTGATCCGCCCCCGCGAACGCGAGTGCGACGACCGCGAGCGCAGTCGCGAAGCCGGTCCCGCGCGCGACGAGAAAGAGAATCGAGGTGAACAGCCCGGCGACGGTCAGTGCGCGGAAGACCGACAGGCCGGCCAGCCCGGCGGTGCGCTCGATGCCGTGGAGCACCAGCTCGAAGAGCCACTCACCATTGTGCCAGGGGACCTTGTCACTCGCGAGCGCGAAGGGATCAGTCGCCGGCAGCTCCCGATTGGCGACGATCCACTCCCCGGTCGCGAGATGCCAGAAGGCGTCATAACTCTGGATGGGAGCGAGCGCGGAGAAGAAGAGCAGGACGAATATGGCGGCGCCGGCGAGATTCGATGTGCGGGAAAAGGCGCGCGGCTCCATCAACGGGAGTATAGCGGCGGCCTCACCTGTCCGTCGGGTCGTCGACCTCGGGCTCCGCGGTCGGCTCCTCGCTCAGCTCCTGGGATACGGGCGGCAGCTCTCCGGCGAAAGGCGAAGCGGGAGGATCGCCCTGACGAAGGCGCACGCTTCCGTTCACCGTGTCGATCTCGAGAGGATAACGACCACCGTGAAGCGATCCGCGCGTGTTGCGCCGCCCGCTCGTCTGGATCACGACCGGAAGGTCGGTCTGGAACGAGCCATTGACCTGATGGATGTCGAGATCGAGCGAGGCGTCGTGAGGCACTTCGACCGCGATCGAGCCGTTGATCGTCTTGAAGGTTCCACCGCGGAACTGTCGTGTGAACTCCGCCCGGATCGATCCGTTGACGGTCGAGGCGCGGACTTCGGCACCGGGTGTCGAGACTTGAACGCGGCCGTTCACCGATTTGACCGCGGTCGCGCCAACCACTTCTTCGATGTTGACCCCGCCATTCACGTTCGCCGCCGTAACAGCCAGCCTGGCCGGCACCGTCACCTCGAAGCTGACCGACGGCTTGCCGCCGTCCATCATCGCGAACAGGCGGCGGGGACCCTTCGTCCGTTTCTCGCGGATTACGAGCGTGTCGCCGTCCTGCCGGATCTCGATCCGGTCCGCCAGCTCTTCGGAGTCGCCCCGCCCGGCGCGGCTGCTCGCCGTGACGCCGATCGATGCCGTCTCGTTCCCCATGACCTCGATCCGGCCGCTGATGCCGCGGATCTGCACATGATTGATCCCCGCAGCGTCGAACGTCCGCTCCAGCTCCACCCTCTTCCCGGTGGGCGCGTAGCAGCCGGCGGCCGCAACGATCGCGGCGGCAAGCAGGGCAATTCGGGCGATCCGAGTCTCCATGGGCAGCTCCTCGGCAGTATTAACGGATTTTCATGCGAGAAGTTCTCGTTTCCGCTCTGCGGTGGGAGTGGAGCGCCCCTCCCTCCAAATTCAAACGTTCCGGGAGCGCCGGTTTCCGGTCTCCCGCGGGGGAGTCTTCCACGAGCTCTGAACCATCTCTCCGGCTTCTGCGCATCGCGGCGTTTCTGGTCGATTCGCTTCTTTTCGCTGGTGTACTGCTGATCCCCGGTACCGCAGTCAGCTACGCCATTCTATGGGCGGAAGGTCCGATCCGGAGAGTGAGCGTCGTCTGGTGGAGCATCCTCATCATTTTCGTCCTGGCCATTCTGCTCCGGGACGGCTTGAAGGGGGGGTCACCGGGCAAGAGGATGATGGCTCTTTCGGTGCTCACGCCCGCAGGCGTGGGCTGCACGTACGGCCGATCTTTTCTTCGGAACCTCTTTCTCATCGTGCCGGGGTGGAACCTGATCGAGGTGCTGCTGGTTCTTTTCGAGCCGCGGGGCCGCCGGACGGGCGACCGGCTCGCCCGAACCACGATCATCGAAGAATGATAGGCGTGGCAGAGGATCTTTTCCTCTGCCGGGTCCGACGATGGTTCCGTGCCGCAGAGGGAAAGATCCTCTGCCACTTTCAGCCGCGGATGAAGCCGATCCGGTGCGAGTCGAGCTCCGCCGCGACGCGGTCGGTCATCGACCTCCGAACGCGCAGTGCAAATTCCGCCTCCTCGCCGAACTCGGAGTGGTCGAGAACGATGTCGGGTGGGGAGACGAGACGGAACACGAGATTCGCGTTCCGGTGATGTGTCTGGATCCGAAGTGAATCGTAGAGCCAGCGGTCGGCCCGGGGGACTTCCGCGAGAGCGGCGACCGCCGCATCGCGGTACGCTCGAGCGAGCCCGCCCGTTCCCAGCTTCACGCCCCCGTACCATCGGATGACGATGACTCCGGCGTTGGCGAGTCCGGAGCTCTCGATCGCCTGCGCGATCGGACGTCCGGCGGTTCCGCTCGGTTCACCGGCGTCGGAGCTCCGGGTCACCGGCGGATCGAACAGCCGCAGTGCCCAGCAGTGGTGGGTGGCATCGTGGTGCTCCCGCTGAGTCGAAGCGAGCCGTTCGGCGAATTCCGCCTCGCTCTCGACCGGGATGACGACGGCTCGGAAGAGGGAGCGTTGGATGCGGATCTCGGCAGTGTGCAGCGAGGCGGGAATCTGGTAGTGGTCGAACATGGCCGCGGGGCCCAAAATAACGGATCGAGGGGCGTTGTTGCATCCGATCGACCCATGCGGACCCTTCTTCTCCTGTTGCTCATGGTGGCCACTCCTGCCGCCGGAGGTCCCTCCGCCGCCGGAGGTCCCTCCGTGGAAGCGCTGGCTCGCCGGCTCGACCCGGCGGCCAGGGGGGCGCGCATCGAGGCCCGGGATGATGGGCGGATTGCAGCGGTTTCGGGGATGGCAGTCCGGTTCGGGGGAGATCCTGCCGAGGCGGCCCGTCAGGCGGTCACTCTCTACGGCGACCTGTTGAAGGATCCCGCGGACGGGACGACGCTCGAGGTGGGCGCGATCCGCGAGTCGCTCACCGGTACGGTGGTCGAACTGGTGCATCGGCTCGAAGGAGAGACGATTCTCGGCTCGGGAGCCGTGCTGCGGTTCGGTTCGACAGGCGAGCTCGAGGGGATCGAGAACGGCGTGGCCGAGCGGCGGCTGTTTCGACGGGCGGTATCGAGCGTGACCACGGCGACCCGCGATCCGGAGGAGCTCGGGGACCGTCAGGTGATCGGGCGGTCGCCCATCCTGATCCAGCACGAGGGTGTTGTGCGGCGGGCGACTCGGATTCTCGCCGCCGACCCTCCCTTCGGAGAGATCGCCTTCGACGTCGATCGGGAGTCGGGCGCGCTGCTTCGGATCATTCCCCTCTACTGGCTCGGCCCCGCGAGGGTGTTCGAGTCGAATCCCGTCACCCGCGGCAACGACCCTTCGCTGCAGGACAACGACGATTCGTCTCTCGCGGTGCCGGAGAGCGCTTACACCTGGGTCGAGCTGCGGGATCTGGGTCCTGGCCCCGGGCTCGTCGGTCCTCGCGTTGCGGTGACGGATCTCGAAGCTCCGAAGACCGCGTCGCCCGATCCCGCTTCATCCCTCGAGTTCGACCGGGGAAACGATTCTTTCGAAGAGGTGATGGCGTACTACCACCTCGACGAGGCCGTTCGGCATATCGAAGGGCTCGGCTATGTCGGCACGCGCCGGATTTTCCGGGCACCGCTCCGTGTGGACGCGCACGCCGTCGGGGGCGCCGACCAGTCGTTCTACCGGCTCGGGACCAATGGCGAGGGAGCGTTGTTTTTCGGCGACGGCGGGGTGGACGATGCGGAGGATCCCGACATCCTTCTCCACGAGTTCGGCCACGCTCTGCAGGATGCGATCGCCTTGTTCGCGTTCTCGGGTTCGTACGGAAGCCAGGCGCGCGCAATCGGCGAAGGTTTCGGCGACTACTGGGCATTTTCGGGCGGATTCGAAGCGAGCCTGAAGTCGGGCCGCGATCCCTACTGCATCGGAGACTGGGATGCCCGATGCGGAGGAGGGCCGTCGACGTCCTGTGGATACCCCGCCGGCGCCGACTGCCTCAGACGCGTCGACTCGACCAAGACGATGGCGGACTACATTTTTCGCGAGCAGAGCGGAGTCGAGCACCAGAACGGCGAGATCTGGGCCTCGGCGCTCCGGGAGATCCTCGTACAAGCCGTCGCCCGTGAAGGGTTCGAGCCGGGCCGGCGGATGATCGACACCGTCGTCGTGGAGAGCCACTTCGGAGTGCCTCCGCAGCCCGCGTTCCGCACTCTCGGCAGACGGATGCTCGATGCGGATCGCGTCCTCTACGCCGGCGTGAACCGTTCCTCGATCTGCACGGCGATGGTCGGACGGGGAATCCTCACCGCGACCGACTGCGAGCTCGTTCCGCGCGGCGGCTACACCTCGTACCAGAGCCCGGACTTCGAGTTGGAGATTCCCGACAACGACGCGGCGGGGATCAGCTCGACTCGCTACATCGATTCCGAGAGGACGATCGCCGCCCTTCGCCTCCAGCTGCACGTGCGGCATCCGTATCGTGGGGAGCTTCGGATTCATCTGACCGGACCGAATGGCCGCACGATCATCCTTCAGGCGCCGAACGCCGACAGCGGGGCGGACATCGAGACGGTATTCGGCCTCGATCTCGAGCCGCGGGAATCGTTTTCCGAGTTCCTCGGAATTCCGGCGAGGGGTGACTGGACGCTCCGGATCGTCGACACGCGCGCGCTCGATGCCGGAACGCTCGTCTCGTGGTCGCTGCAGATTCTGTTCGAGGGTGACGCTCCCGCGGTCGATCGGCCGGCCGAGGGTGGGAGCCGAATCATCCCGGCCGTCGCGCACGCTCGCGGCGCCGGGGAGACATTCTTCATCAGCGACGTGCGGCTGCTCAACAGGAGCGAGTCCGAGGCGCGGATCAGCGCGATCTACACCGCGAGCGGCAGCGACGGAGCTCACCAGTTCGCCTCGGTCGACCTCGCGATCTCGCCGGGCCAGCAGGTGGCGCTCGACGATCTGGTCGACTCCTCCTTCCGCGCCGACGAAGTCGGAACGCTCGAGCTTCGGGGTGATGTGGACCACCTGGTCGTGACGAGCAGAACCTACAACGATTCCCCTCTCGGAACGTTCGGCCAGTTCGTCCCGGCCATTTCCCCGGATGACACCACGGCTGCCGGCGAGCCGCCGATTCACGTGCTCGATCTCCGCAACGATGAAGCCTTCCGCTCGAATCTCGGCTTCGTCGACCTGACGGGCGAAGGCGGACTCATCGCCTGGAATCTTTTCGACGAGGCGGGGCGCCCGATCGAGGAGGGGTCGCTCACACTCCCCCCGCATGGTCACGCGCAGGTCCCGGTTCTCGGCGGCGTTGGTGGGCCCAGTCATCCTCTTGCCCGCGCCGAGGTTCGCGTGCCCGGCGGTGGCGCGAGGATCGGAGCCTACGGATCGGTCGTCGACAATCGGACGGGCGACGCGATGTTCGTCCCCGCATCCCCGAGCCGGGAGGCGAACGCCATGACGATCCCCGCGGTCATCCGGGGGGACGGCGCGGAAGGAACGCGCTGGCGGAGCGACCTGTGGGTCTCCAATCTCTCGGAGGGCAGCCTTCTTTTCACGCTCGATTGGTACGACCCGGCCGGAGTGACCGAGAGCCGCACCTTCGCCCTCGGGGCACGGCATTCAACCCGGATCGAAGATGTCCTCGCGAGTCTCTGGAAGGCGGAATCGGGGAGCGGGCTTCTGCGGATCCGTTCCTCCGCGGACGGGTGGGGCGCTTCCAGTCGCGCCTGGACGCCGGGGAGCGGTGGGACGTACGGTCAGTGGATTCCTGCGGAGCTGGATCTCGAGTCGGCCGGCAAGGGAGACCGCCCGCTCGCCATCGCCCAGCTCGCGCGGACGGCCGCCTTCCGCACGAATCTCGGGATCGCGGAGATTGCAGGCGCTCCGGTCGTGGTGAGGATCGTCGTGAAGGATGCCGGGGGACGGGAGCTCTGGTCGTCGACCGAGTCGCTCGGCGGATTCGAGCAGCGGCAGCTGAGCCTGGCGGGGGTGGGTGCGCCAGAGTTTCCGAACGGGTATGCTTGGATCGAGGTAGTCGAGGGCGATGGGAGGGTGCTCGCCTACGGATCGGTGATCGATAACCGCTCCGGGGATCCCATTTACGTACCCGCAGTCCGGTGATGGGCGCCTTCGACGCAAGTGTATTCGTGATCAGGATCGCAGTCAGGAACCGATGTGAAGATCTGGCATTGCCGGCCCGCGCGAGTGAGCATGCGGCGGGATTCGACCTGCGCGCGGCCGTCGAGGAGACGTTGAGCCTCGCTCCCGGGGAGCGGGCCATGATCCCGACCGGGATTTCAGTCGCCATCCCGCCCGGTTACGAGGGGCAGGTGCGGCCGCGGAGCGGCCTGGCAGCTCGGCACGGCATCGCCCTGGTGAATGCTCCGGGGACGATCGACGCCGACTACCGCGGGGAGATCCAGGTCATCGCGATCAACCTCGGTAGCGCCGCATTCGAAGTGAGTCGCGGCGACCGGATCGCCCAGCTCGTGATCGCACCCGTGCTCGCCGTCGAGCTCGAGCTCGTCGACGATCTGGACGGGACGGAGCGGGGCGCCGGCGGATTCGGCAGCACCGGAGTTGCATGATGGACGGAACGGAAATCATCGAAGAACAGACCGACGACACGTCGGAAGAGGCACCAGCTTCGAGCGGGCGCGGCTTCAGCGACCTGAGCGCGCCGATTCTCGACGAGGTGATCCGGCAATTCCGCGCCGCGAGAAACGACATTCTCCGCTACGGCGTCTGGAACACGCGGAACCTGTCGGATGAGGATTTCAACCGGATCGACGACCAGCGGCTCTTCGACTACTTCCGGCAGGACCTGCTCGAGACCCGCTTTCTGAACAAGGGGCGCCGAGCCGACCTGGTGCAGGTGTGGGGATGGTTCGACGACCAGATGAGTGGCGCAGTCCCTCTGCTCGTCAATGGGCAGGAGGAGACGAGCCTGGAGGTCCAGGACCGCGATCTCGAGAAGGTGCGCAAGCGGATCGCGGACGTCGCCTCGTTCATGGCGATCCTCCGGAGCGGGGACTTCGACAGCTTCAGGAAGGTCAAGTACAAGCTGCGGCGCACGGTCATGCGTTTGACCTACGACCTGCATCACCTTTCGAAGCGTCTCGACAAGTACAGGCGCAATCTGGGGCCGTACCACCGCTCGCGCGACATCGATGCAGCCAGCGAGGCGGCCCCCCCCGAGATCCGCGCCATGGGCCACGACTGAAGTGGCGGAGGCTTCAGCCTCCGCCTCACTCGTCGTGCGACATCTCTCCCCACCCGCGCGACAATCTCAAATCGCGGAAAAGGCATCTCGCTTCGTTCGAACGATCAGGCGGCGGAGGCTGAAGCCTCCGCCACTGTTCAGATTGAAACCACGGAGAGCTGTCCCTCGACCACGTTGACCTGCTTGCGATTGGTCACTGCGCCCGCGGCGTCGAGGATCTCGAGCGTGTAGATGCCGGGGGCGACGTTCTCGATCGAGGTCGAGCCGGGGCGAAGCATCATCTCGCCGCGGGGATCCCACATGCCGCTCTGGCGCGGCTGACCGGTTTGATCGAGAAGGCGGGCGCGGACCGAGCTCGCGGCCGATGAATCGATGCGGATCGACCCGCCCGGACGGAGAGCGACGGCGAGCGCGGAGCCCGGCACGGAGAACTGGATCCTCTCGGAGGCATAGCCGCTGGCGTTCACCACGGCGGAGTAAGAGCCGGGTGCGAGCGACAGCCGCGTGGTGCCGCTGGAATCGGGGCGGAAGCTCCCCTGGTGCACGGGGCGCCCCGCTCCGTCCACGACGGAGATGAAACTGTTCAGCGCGCGGCCGTCGCGCGCGTCGACGATCCTGAGCGCGATGCCGTCGGTGGGCGAGAGCCGGAACTCGAGGTCGGCGATCGGGGCGTCGGAGACGCGGAGATCGCGCACCTCCTGCCCGAACCCGCTCTTCTCGACGCGCAGCCGGTAGTCGCCCGGCGTGACGTTGTCGAGCACGAATCTTCCCGCGGCATCGGATCGCACTGGCATTGTCGCGAACCGCTGTTCGGCGTTGGAAGGCTGGAGCGTTACGACCGAATCTCCGATCGGCTCGCTGGTGGAGGCGTGAAACACCCTTCCTTCGATCCGCGACCCGCCGATGTCGATGTCGAGAGTCCCCGACCCGCTGACGCGATGGTCACCGGACCAGGAGGCCATCGTGCGGAGGTCGAAGGCGCGGACCTGGTAGTCACCATCCTGAAGGCCGGTCACTTCGTAGTGGCCACTCCCCTCGCTACGTGTGGAGCCGGATGGAAGCGCCCGGTCCCTCGGCGTGAATGAGACCGACACTCCATCGACCGGAGCTCCCTGCCGGCTCACGCGGCCGCGGACCGAGTGCCCGGTGCCGAATTCGAGATCGACGGCCACCCGACTCCCGCTCGCGACCTCGACGACCTTCTCGGCGCTCGTGCGCCGCGCCATGAGCGCGACTCCCTCGGCCCAGACCCTGGTGGATCCGGGAGCAACGCCGTCGATCGTGAAACTCCCATCCGGCGACACCCCGCTTTGCGCACGCGATGAGCCGCTCGAGGCGACCACCTGGACCACCGACATCTCGGAAGGGGGGAGTCCCAGCACGCGTCCCGTGATCGTTCCTCCGTCGCCCAACTCGATCCGGATGGGAATCCCCGACCCGACCACGACGTCCTCGACCGATCCGGGCACCATCCCGCTCTTCGACGCGCGGAAAAGATAGCGCCCCTCGGCCAGCCCGCTCATCCTGAACATCCCGTTCGCGTCGGTTTTCGCTGACTCTCCGCCGCTGTCGGCAACGGCCGAACGGGCGAAGACATCGGCACCGGCCACCGGCGCTCCGTTCGCGGTCACGACGGATCCCTGCACCTCCGCTCCGCGGCCGAGACGGAAGTCCACCTGCATCTCGCGTCCGGCGACCTTCACGCTCCTGGTCTCCGTCACGTAGCTCTGGTGCGCTGCGCGCAGCTCCATCTCTCCTTCGGGAATCCCCTCGAGGATGTAATTTCCGTCGCCGTCCGACATGACCGCGTTGTTGCGCCGCGCCATCGGCATCGGAGAGCTTCCCTCGACCGTGGAGATCGCTGCTCTGGCAACCGCGGATCCATCTGGGCCGAGCACTCGTCCGGTGATGCGCGTGCCGGTTTCCAGCGGGATCTCGATATCGTCGGTCACGCCGCCTGGCTTGACCTCGATTCCGGGCATCTTCCCGCTGACGTAGCCCGACGCCTGAACGAGCAGTTCGATACTCCCTTCGGGAATGTTGTCGATCTCGAAGGTGCCGTCATCGCTCTGGAAGCGTGTCAGATTGGGAGGTCCCATCATGACCATTCCGCTGCCACGTCTCTCGCCCGAGGGGCCGACTTCGAAGTTCGTGACGGGGCGCCCGGTGCTCTTCTCGACGACACGTCCGCGAACGGTCCCTCCGGCCGGGATCTCGATGACGAGGTTGCCCTCCGGCGCCTCGGTCATCCGGATCTCACGGATGTTGCTTCCCATGTTCGACGCCATGACCGTCGCCGGGCCCGGCGGGAGATCGGAGAGCGTGAACCCTCCGTCGGGTCCCGTCACCGTCGGATCCGTCCAGAGCCTCAGATCATTCATGACGTTGATGTTGACGTCCTGAACGCCCGATCCGTTCGGCCGGACCACGCGTCCGGTAATCGAAGCGCCCTCGGTCAGACGAATCGAGAGCGGCTCGATCCCGGGCTCGACCGGAATCGCGGCAATCCTCTCGGGGGCGTAGCCCTCACGCTGGACGACGAGGTCGTATTTCCCCGACTCGAGGCTGGCCGAGAAACGACCCTCCGCATCGGTGTAAAGAACCTCCGGGTCGATGGCGCTGGGTCCGGCCATCCTCCGAATCACGAACTGCTGGCGGGGTCCGGCCGCGGTCGCGAATCGAACGGAAGCGCCCCGTAACGGATCACCCGCGGGATCGGTCACGACTCCCGCTACCTCGATGCCGCGAGGGATCACGATGCGCACCCCGGATCGAGTCGCTCCTGGCTCCGCTGCCACCGGCTCACTCCGTCCGCTCGGAAGCCCACGCCTCTTCGCCCCGAGAGCAATCTCCCCATCAGCAGTTCCTCGGAAGACGAAAGTACCGTCCGGACCCGACCATGCGGGAGCGGACAAACGCATGCGCATCCCCATCGCCATCGCATCCCGCGACGGATCCGTGGGGGCGATCCTTGCGGCCGCGACGGGCCGCCGGTTCTGGTCAGTCACGGTTCCGCGGATGATCGCGAGCGGCTCGACCGGCAGGACTCTGTTGATCCGGTCGCCTCCGCTCAATGCGATCGGGGATTCGCTGAAAGCGAGGGTTGGAGATCTGACGAGGAGGCGATAGCGTCCAGGAGCGATCGGGCCGATGGTGAACGCCCCCTTGGCATCGGTGACCGCTTCCGGCGGGTCGAGCCGAATGCCTTCCGACGGGCTTACCGCGACCGCGACGCCTGGGACGTTGGCGCCGCTGATCGTATTTCTGACGGTTCCTGAGATCGTGGCTCCCGGAGCGAGCCGGAGGGCGTACTCCCGCCGCGTCGCGAGGCGGGACGCCGTGGCGACCCGCACTCCTTCCACTGCCGTGATCTCTTTCCACGCCGGCGATACCCGCTCGATCGAGAACGAGCCGTCGTCCGCGCTCCTGCCGAGCGGGATCCCGTCGACCGTGAGCTCCGCGCCTGCGACCGGCTGGCCCTTCGAGTCGACCGTGCGGCCAGTCAGGGAGACTCCCGGTGAGAGCTGGAGCCTGGCGATGCGCGAAACCTTCCCGCTCGCCACGTCCAGCGGGGCGACCTCTGGATGGTAAATGCGGACTCGCGGTGCGGTCCCGTCCCGCACGGTCAGCGTGAACGCGCCGTCTTCGCCAGTCACGAGGACGATCCCCGCGCCCGTGACCACCGTCGCCCCGGCGAGCGGCTTTCCGCCGCCCGTCACGATCGTCCGGAAAGGCTCTCCCTGCTGCATGGGGATCGCTCCGAGCTCCATGTCGCCGGCAGCGCGACGCTCGAGGGGAACGAAGCCCGGGGCTTCGATGACGATCTCGACGACACCGGCGGTCTCGACGTCGAGGGTGAACTTCCCTTTCGAGTCGCTCTTCGCGGATGCCAGGGCAACCCGCGCGGGCTCGGTCGACATCCATCGCATGAGGCTGTCCCGCGTGAGCTCCAGCTTGAAAGCGGTCACGGTGGCTCCGGAGAGCGCCTCTCCTTCCTCGGTCATCGTGATTCCCGTGATGGCGGCCTGCGCCACTCCGGTTCCACAAAGTAGAAGTACGGCGCTTACGAGAAAGAACCTACGCATTTCGGGCCCCCTGACAGATGACTGGGTTCGAGTCCGCCGAGCGGATACGGGTAATCTACGCCCGAACGAGCCGGGCGGTTCCCGGAAGATCGAGTGGCGGGGAGCGGGTTATCGCCTGGTGCAATCGACGAGGCCCGGAACTTGCGCGTATCCCGGCTGAGGACTGCCATGAAAACGAACGTGTCGATTTTCGCCCTGTTTCTGTTAGCCGCCGGCTGCATGACCGCGCCTCCAGGAGACGAGATGAGCTCAGAGTCCCCAGCCACGCCCGCGTGGCGCGTGATCGATCAGGGATCCTACGGGCGCGCGGCGAATGCCGAGCCGGGCACGGCGACCCAGTCCCGGATCGGACTCGCACGCACGGAAGCCGAGTATCGAAGACTCTGGAGCGAGATCGTTTCGCCCGAGAGCCAGCCCCCGTCGGTGGACTTCTCGGCCGAGGTCGTCGCCATTCTCACGCTCGGTCAGAAATCGACCGGCGGATGGGGAATCGAGATCGCCGGGGCCGAAGTGTCGGGCGCCTCGGCGGAATTGCGCACGAGAATCAACCGTCCGGCACCGGGGGGAATCGTGACGATGGCCTTCACGGCTCCTTTTGCGGTCGTCGCGATCACCGAGCCGGGCGTGGCCGAGGTTGTCTGGCTCGATGAAAGCGGAGCGGAGGTGACGCGGGACCCGAAGGATCGGAGTTGACCCGACTTCGTCCGGTGGCGAGAGCCCAGGCCCTTCGGGAGCGGCTCGACGCGCTCGTGGAGACATTCGACGCTTCGACCATCACGCCTGATCCTCTCGAGCTCGTACTCCGTTACGAGAATGATCGCGATCGCGAGGTCGTGGCCCTGCTCGCTGCGGCTTTCGCCTACGGGCGCGCCGACATCGTCGTCGCCAACGTGGGGCGGGTTCTCGGTGCGATGGGAGCGTCGCCTTCGAGCTGGCTGCTCGAGCGCACGAACGATGGGCGCTTCGACCGGCTCACCACACGGCTCGTGTTTCGCGATTTCACCCATCGTTTTCACAAGGTCGACGACCTCGTCGCTCTGCTCGAACGGCTCGGGCTTTCACTCGCCCGTCATGGCTCGCTCGGCAACCTATTCCGGAACGTCTACGATTCCGCCGACCGGGACATCGGTCCCTCGCTCGCCCGTTTCGTCGAGGCGCTCATCG
>JBHEOL010000343.1:0-7268 GCA_046261635.1 Thermoanaerobaculia bacterium
CGCGAACCGGGCGGCTTCATTTCACGTCACCCCGGCCGCGATGGCGTGCGCCGGTTTTCGTGGCGGCGGTGGTGGTGGTGGCCACGCTCGCGATCGGGTTGACGCTCATGCGCCCGGCTCGAACCGCGACTCCCGCGACCGAGGCGATGGGCATCTCGATGCCCCAGCTCAAGTCGGTGGTGGTTCTCCCGTTCCGCGAATCGAGCGGCGATGCGGAGTGGCAGGCTCGCGGCGAGGGGATGGCGCAGACCCTGAGCGCGCGACTCGGCGCGCTTCCCGGACTCCAGATCATCCCTCCCTCGGCGTTCCCGAGGGACATCGACTCGAGAGACGTCCGGGCACTCACGCAGCATTTCGGAGCGACCATCGCACTGGTCATCACTCTCGAGCGTGCCGGCGACCGGATCCGGGCCGCCTATTCACTGCTGCATCCGACGGAAGGAATTCAATTCGATTCCGGCACGGTCGACGGATCGGTCAGGGATCTGTTCGGCTTCGGCGACCGGCTCGCGGCACAACTCGCTGAATGCTTCGAGGTTCCCGCCGAGGCGCTCGCGGCGCAGGAAATGACGGACCTTCTCACGCCAGCGAGTCAGGACCGGTACATCAAGGCGACCGCCTCGATGCTGCGCTACGACGATCCCGCCTCCATCGACTATGCGATCTCGCTTCTCGAGCCGCTCGCGGATGCGAATCCGCGTTCGGCGCTCGTTCGCGCTGCACTGGGGCGGGCTTACCAGCTCGAGTACACGATCACGCGCGATCCCGTGGCGGCCGACCGCGCGATGACCGCCTCGCGTGAAGCTTTGAGGCTCGACAGTGAGATCCCGGACGTCCACGTCACCCTCGGCCAGCTTTACATCATGACGGGAAGGCCGGACGAGGCGGTTCTCGATCTCGAACATGCTCTCGAGATCCGTCCCGACGATCCCGAGGCGTTGCTCAGCCTCGCTCAGGCGCTCGGCATGGCCGGGAAGCTCGAACGCGCCGAACAGATCTATCGGGCGGCAATCGCCCAGAGGCCCGAGTACTGGGCCAGCTACAACAGGCTCGCCGTCTTCTACCTGAACAATGGCCGCCTCGACGAAGCCATCCCCCTGTTCAAGGAGGCGGTGAGGCTGACGCCCGACAACGGCCGCGCGCTGGCGAACCTGAGCGGGGCTCTGTTGCATGCGAATTCCTTTGCCGAGGCGATCGCCAACTCGCAGCGCGCGACGGAAGTCCAGCCAACCAACGCATCAGGTTTCGCCAACCTCGGCACCGGCTACTACTACCTCAACCAGTTCGAGGAAGCCCGCAACGCTTTTGCGAAAGCGATCGAGCTCTCCCCGAACCGGACGCTCTATCATTTCAATCTCGGCGATACCCTGCATGCTCTCGGCAAGGAGGTGGAAATGAGAGCGGCCTACCGCGAAGGGATCCGGCTCGCCCAGGCCTCGCTCGAGGTCAATCCGTCCGATTACCAGATTCACAGCCAGCTCGTACTGGCCTGCTCCCGCACCGGCGACGTCCCTCGCGCAAAACAACATCTCGACGCCGCCCTCGAACTGGGGCCCGACAAAGGCGAGGTCATGTTCTACGCCGCTGTCTTCGCTCTGGAGCGAGGCGACACGGAAGGCGCCGTCGCCTGGCTGCAGCGCGCCGTCACCGCCGGTTATCCCCCTGCCCTCGTCGCAGCCGACCCTGCGCTCCGTTCTCTCCGCCAACATCCGCAGGTCTCACGGATCATCGCCGAAGCCTCAAAGGCTTCCGCGCGCACTTGAAAGGAGAAGCTCACCTCATGAAGACTCGACTCCTCGTCTGGTTCCTTTCGATTCTCTCGCTCGCTCTCATCCTTGGATGTACTCCCCGGGCGACTCCGCCCCCCACCGATACCTCCACGACGACAGAACCGGAGGAACCGGAGGTCCCCCCGCCGCCGTTCTCCGATGAGATCTACGTGCTCGTGGGGACGGATGCAAACGGATTCACCGTATCGCCCGATCCCGTCTACGTTTACGATCGGCAGCAGAAAGTCATCTGGATCGCCGAGGAACCCAATGTCCAGATCGCGATCGAGTATGCGGCCACCGGCGAGCATCCAGAGAAACCGGGAATGCCGGTGCCAGCGCCAGCGAAGCCTTGTGAGGTCGCCGGGCGGAGGTGTGGCGGGGATGCCATCGGCGGCGAGGTCGGTCGGTTCAAGTACACCATCAAGGGGAAGAAAGGCGCCAAGACCCTGCCGGATCTCGATCCGATGCTTGATATCCTCTATTGATCGAATCAGACCCCTGTCCGCACTCACCTCGACTCCGATCGGGCCCGGCGACTCTCTGCCGCCGGGCCCGAAGGCTATACTCGCCCGATGTTCGAGCCCGCGCCGCCTCTTCCGGATTTCCTCGAGCGCCAGCTTCCTTTCCATCGACGAGTCTGGCGGATCGAGAGCGGCATCGACCAGGGCCGCCTCATCCATTTCATCGATGAGGGCGACGAGAACGCGATTCCCGTCGTGATGCTCCACGGCAATCCGGCCTGGAGCTTCCTCTGGCGAAAAGTGATCGCCGCGCTTCCCGAGCTCCGTCGCATCGCGCCCGACCTTCTCGGCCTCGGCCTCTCCGACACGCTCCCGCGAATGAGCGACCATCCTCCGAAGCGCCACGCCGACGCGATCGCCGGGCTCATCGTCGCCCTCGACCTCCGCCGCATCATCCTCGTCAGCCAGGATTGGGGAGGACCGATCGCCACCGCGGTCGCGGCGCGGCTCCCCGATCGCATCGCCGGAGTCATCCTCGGCAACACCAGCGTACTCGCTCCCTCGCGCGGCCTCCGCTCGCGCTTCCACCGGTTCGCCCGCATTCCAGTCGTCAGCGACCTGGTTTTCCGCGGCGCCGGATTTCCCCAGAACATCCTCCATCGGATTCAGGGAGACCCCTCGTCGATCCGAGGAGACGTGGCGAAGGCGTACCGGTGGCCTCTTCGAGGATGGAAACGCCGCGTGGCGCCGCTCGCAATGGCGCGGATGGTGCCGGACGGCCCCGGTCATCCCAGCATCCCCGAGCTCGAACAGGGCGAGGCATGGCTGCGCTCCTTCGATGGACCTCTCACCCTCATCTGGGGCGAGAAGGATCCGGTCCTCGGCCGGGCCATCAACCGACACGAACGCGAGCTTCCGCGAGCGAGAGTCGTTCGGACGGACGCAGGTCATTTCATTCCGGAGGAGATCCCGGAGGTGATCGCTGCGGAAGTGCGAGTGGTAAGTCAGAAGGCAGAAGGCAGAAGGCAGAAGTAACGGCAAAAAGCAAAAGCCCGAAAGGCCCGTCATCCTGAGCCGGCGAAGCACGGCGAAGGAACTCAAAACGGCAGGATCGTGCTGGTTGGCGGAAATGAACCAGGCCGGTTCATTACAAGGGGGCGGGGAGCAGGGGACAGGAGGCGGAGAAGTCCTGCTCGGGAACCCATCCCCGCCCCCTGCCTCCTGCCCCCTTGTTTCTCTTCGCGCGATCGCTCCCCCGCACGGGTCATTGAATCGACACCCGAGCCGTGGGCGCGGTTCCCTTACTCAGGATGACCGGAGTTCCCCCCGCCTTTACTTCTGCCTTCTGCCTTCTGCCTTCTGCCACTAGAATCCGCCTGTGCGGTCCGCGCTTCTGTTTCATCTCGTCAGCGGCCACGCCTGGTTCACGGCCGGCGCGGTGGTGCTGATTCTGGTCGGTCTCGAACTGGGCGGGATGTTTCGTCGCCGTCCTAAGCTTCAACGCTTCGCGCGATTGCTCTTTCTTTTCGCGGTCGGTGTCTCGATGCTCAGCGGGACGCCCGTCCCTCTGTGGCTCGCGATCCCGCTCGCAGCGGCAATCCTGGCCGTCATCGCGACGGGATTCCGGGACGAGCCGACCCGCGGGGCGCGGATCGCCTCGATCGCCGCGATCGTTCTCGTCGCGGCGGCGCTCGCGCTCGAGGCTCCGTGGCATCGAGCTCCGTCGCTCGAGAGCTCTCCCCCATCCGTCATCGTTCTCGGGGACTCGCTTTCTTCCGGTGGATTCGCGGAAACGAAGGCATGGCCGGAGCAGTTCGAGGCCCGGGTCGGAATCCCGACGACCTCATTCGCGAACGCCGGCGAGACGACCGGCTCGGCCCTGGTCTATCAGATCGACCGGCTGACCGAAGCCGGACCGGATTCGCTCGTCGTCGTCGAGCTCGGAGGAAACGACCTGCTCGGCGGAACTCCGGCACGCCGTTTCGCGACCGAGCTGGACGCGATCCTCTCCGCCGCCCGCAGCGCGGGCTCCGCCGTCGTCATGTTCGAGCTTCCAATCCCTCCGGGGCGCTGGCATTGGGGTGCCATCCAGCGCAAGGCGGCGCGACGTCATGAAGTGGCGCTCATCCCGAAACGAGTTCTGGCGCGGCTGATCTCGAACGGGGAGCTCGTCGAGGATGGTCTCCATCCGACCGACGCCGGCCACGAGTACATCGCCCGCGAGGTCGCGCGAATCTTCCCGTAGAGTAGGGAGAGGATCGGTCAAACCGGGAGGAGGCGTGTCCGCAAAGCGCGCGGCATCCATAGTGCACGGCTCCAGAGCATCATGAAATTCCTGTTCGAAGTTCGGATCCGGCCCGGCTTCAAAGCCGAGCAGTACGCCGAGGCGTGGGTGCGCGCCAGCGAGTTGATTCAGCGGTCGCCCGGGGCGCGGGGAACGCGGCTTCATCGAAAGATCGGTGACCCCGACACTCTCCTCGCCATCGCCGAGTGGGACTCGAAGGCCGACCGAGACGCATCCCAGGGAATCGATCCACGCGCCGACCAGATCATCCGCGAGGCTGCGCGCTACTGCGAGATCACGATCCTCGGGGAGTTCGAGGAACCCGAGTGGGTCGTTCTGCCCGAAGGTTGAAGCGACTCCGGTCGCCAGCCGCACGCGCTCGCGCTCGTCGGGAGGAGGCGGCTGGTAGCGGACCCGCTACATCTCCAGATCGTCCGTATCCTCCTCGGTGCCGAGAACGTCGCGGGCGCGCTCGACGTCGCGTTCGCGGACGTAGAGAGCGATCCCGCCGAATCCGAACATGTAATGCGGCGCGATGCTCGCCGTGAACGGCTGATCGAGCCACGCTTCGAGGCCGCTCCCTTCGAGGACCGAAAGGGCCATCTCGGCCTCGCGAAGGTCGAGATACCGCGCGACGACAGTGGGCCGGTTCGGATCCATGATGGTGTGATCACAGGATAGCGCAGTTCGCAGCGATCTTCCCACCAGCCGGCGCGGCCTTGCCAGCACTCCGGAGGAGTGCGCATCCTGGCGGAGACCACGCCCCACTCTCACTTCTCACTTCTGGCTTCTGCCGCGAAAAAGGATGCTGCTGCCGATCACCGCGAAGGTCAGGCCGCCGATGATGTAGAGCACCTTCAGGCCGGACCCGGGTTCGGGAACGAACGCTAGCCAGAAGAACCGCGCCGCCAGGAAAAGTGAGTAGAGGGCGAGAAAGAGAAGGATGAGGCCCTGGATGCGATGGAGAAGGCCCTGGAATCTGCTCATGGAGGGGTGCCGAAGGTCGGCAGAGACATCATACGGCGGAACACTCCCGCCCCGGGGCCTGTTACCCGCGGGGCATGATTTCCTTCAGCGACGTCAGTAAGCAGTACGGCAGGCAGATCCTCTTCGTCGAATCGTCCTTTCAGCTCAATCCGGGCGAGAAGGTCGGGCTCGTGGGACCCAACGGGGCTGGCAAGTCGACCTTGTTCCGGATGATTCTCGGAGAGGAGCACGCCGACGACGGGACGATCTCGGTCCCGAAGAGGATGTCGATCGGCTACTTCCGGCAGGACACCGAGGAGATGAGCGGGCGGAGCGTGCTCGACGAGGCGATCGCCGGGTCGGGGCGACTGGGAGACCTTCACCACGAGCTCGCCGACCTCGAGGCCGCCATGTCGGACCCCGCGCGCGGCGACGAGATGGAGAAGATTCTCGAGCGGTTCGGGCACGTTCAGGAGGAGTACCAACACCTCGGCGGATACGAGCTGGAGGCGAAGGCGCGCGAGGTCCTGCACGGGCTCGGATTCGAGGACGAGCAGATCGACCGTGACGTCGGCGCGCTCTCGGGCGGCTGGAAGATGCGCGTCGCCATGGCCCGCGTCCTCGTGGGAAATCCCGACGTCCTGCTGATGGACGAGCCGACCAACCACCTCGACATCGAGTCGATCCTCTGGCTCGAGCAGTTCCTCAAGTCGACCAAGGCCACGCTGCTCATGACCTCGCACGACCGCGACTTCATGAACCGCGTCGTCTCCAAGATCCTGGAGATCGACGGAGGGGAGATCTACACCTACTCGGGCAACTACGATTTCTACGAGAGGGAACGGGCGCTGCGCGAGGCGAACCAGGAGGCGGCCTACGATCGCCAGCAGGCGAAGCTCGCGAAGGAGCAGCGGTTCATCGACCGCTTCGCCGCCCATGCGGCGAAGGCCGCGCAGGTGCAGAGCCGCGTGAAGGCTCTCGACAAGATCGAGCGGATCGAGCTGCCGAAGAAGCGCAAGGTCGTCAAGTTCGACTTCCGCAATCCACCCCGCTCGGGCGACGACGTGGTCATGATCGAAGGAGTGTCGAAGAGCTACGGATCGAAGACCATCTATCGCGGTTTCGACTTCAAGATCCGCCGCGGCGAACGGTGGTGCGTGATGGGGAAGAACGGCGCTGGAAAATCGACCCTCCTCAAGATGGTCGCCGCCGGTCTCGAGCCCGACAGCGGTTCGGTCCGCCTCGGCGCGAGCCTCCGCATGGGGTACTTCGCGCAGCAGTCGCTCGACGTTCTCGACCCCGAACTGACCGTCATCGAGCAGATGCAGAAGGATTTTCCCCTCGAAGGCCTCGGAGTTCTCCGGAGCCTTCTCGGCGCCTTCCAGTTCTCGGGCGATGACGTCGACAAGAAAGTGCGCAACCTCTCGGGCGGCGAGAAATCACGCCTCCTGCTCGCCAGAATGCTGCTCGACCCACCCAATTTCCTCGTCCTCGACGAGCCCACCAACCATCTCGATCTCGCCACGAAGGAAATGCTCGTCGAGGCGCTCAAGGACTACGAAGGGACCATGCTCTTCGTCTCCCACGACCGCGCCTTCCTCCGCGGCCTCGCGAGCCGCGTGCTCGAGCTCGCCGCGGAAGAGCATGAGGCACCACTCGCCTTCGGCGGCTCCTACAAGGAGTACGTCGAGCGCACCGGACGCGAAGCGCCAGGCGTGCATGCGTGAGAAGCAGGGGCTAGGGACTGGGGGCTAGGGAAAACAACGGCAAAGACCAGAACAATCG
>JBHEOL010000356.1:0-4585 GCA_046261635.1 Thermoanaerobaculia bacterium
GAGTGTGGCTGTGTACGGAATGATCAACGTACGAACGGATGGCGAGAAGCTGATCATCGCGCAGAAGCTGGAGAAGCCGCGGCATCTGACCGGGGAGAAGTGGGACATTCACCGACTCGAGCCCGGCCCCGACGGACTGCGATACAAATCGAAGCATTAGCAACGACAACGCGGGCGGGCGGCGGCTTTGATCGACATAGGTAGGCGGTCACCCGCTTTCCCTGTCACACCACCGTGCGTACGGGTCCGTACACGGCGGTTCGGCTGGTTGAAGGTTCGTACGCGCTGAGGGCGAGTAGCCCGGCTTTCGTGAAGAACGCCTTCGTGAGGGCCACGTCGACGGCTTTGACGTGGCTCATGGTCCAGGCTCCCTTCGAGCTTCCGGCAGCCGCCTTGGCCAGCCGGGGTGTTACGCCGAGCTGGCACAGCTCGCCGTAGCGTTGCCCGATCGTGGTCCATTGCTTCCACTGGTACGCCCGCAGTCGGCGCCGGATCCATTTATCGAGCGTCTCGAGTTGTCGGGAGTGCTCCGTGACCCCGTAGTACCCGATCCAGCCGCGCAGGTAGGCGTTGAGCTCCTGAATCACGTCGCTCAGACTCCGTCCTCGCGTTCTGGCCGTCAGGCCGCGCACTTTCTCGCGAAAGCGCCCGATCGAGCGGAGCGAGATCACTCGTCGGACCGCTCCTTCGATCGTGCGAAACGTGAACCCGAGAAACTTGCGTTCCTCGGGGCTCGCTACCGCGCTCTTGGTCTCGTTCACGTTGAGCTTCAGCTTCTTCGTGATGAACCGCGTTACTGTGGCCATCACCCGTTGGCCCGCTCGCTCGGATCGGACGTAGATGTTGCAGTCGTCCGCGTACCGCACGAACCGGTGCCCCCGCGCTTGCAGCTCGCGGTCGAGCTCATCGAGCACGACATTCGACAGGAAAGGCGACAGAGGTCCGCCCTGCGGCGTCCCCTGTTCGAGCGGCGAGACCAGTCCCCCCTCCATCACACCCGCCTCGAGAAACGCCCGAATCAGCTTGAGCAGGCGCTTGTCCTCGATCCGTTTCGCGAGCTGGCTCATGAGCCGGTCGTGATTTACCCGGTCGAAGAACTTCTCCAGGTCCAGATCCGCGACCCATTCGTAACCCTCGGCGATGTACCGCTGGGCTGCGGCGATCGCGTCGTGCTGGGAACGGTTCGGCCTGAACCCGTAGCTATGTGTGGAAAAGGTCGGGTCCCACTGCGGTTGGAGCACCTGCAGAATCGCCTGTTGCACCAGCCGGTCCATCACCGTCGGGATGCCGAGGGTCCGTGTCCCGCCGTCCGGCTTCGGGATGTTCACCCGTCGCACCGGCAGCGGACGATACGTCCCCTCCAACAGCGCCTTCTGGATCTGAGGCCAGTGGCGGTTCAGGTGATCGCGGAGCTGATCGGCACGCATGCCGTCGACTCCCGCGGCTCCCCGATTCCTCAGGACTCGTTCGAGGGCTCTTCGGATGTTCGATCGCCTCGCTATCTCCTCCATCAGCTGCGTACTTCGCCTCGGGCTTTCGGCTTCCCCGGCCGCTACGGACGCTCGCGTCCCTTCCGCTTCCTCGGCGCGGGCTTCACCCGTGCCATCGGTCCGGAAGGCCAGTTCATGCTGGTTCTTCTGACGGTCTTCGTCCATAAGTTCGAGGTCCTACTCCCCTCTCCATTTACCCTCACCCCTGCGGTGAAGGAACCGTTCGGGCCTTCGGCGTTCCGCCTACTATGCCCTCTGCTGACTGCTGGGTCGCTCCTCAGATCGCCTCTCGGCTCTCCCAGTCCGTTCCCGGACCGCTTCCCAGCTCTCCCGGGGTAAGTTCGACCGCTTCCGGCGCACAGCCGCGGGATCTACCCTCCGGCCCCTTGATGGATATGGACTTCGCGGTGACTCGTCCGCTCGTCCGGACCGACAGGCCTCATATCCCGTTCTTGTTCATCGACTCACGCCTTTGCTCCGCGCTTCCTTCAGACGGCACCTCGCGACCCCGCCCTTGCGCTTCGCTACCCTTCACCTCCATCAGGTTGGTGGGGGACTCGAACCCCCAAGCTGTCGAACATGCCCGGCACACGAGAACGGCCGCGCGCCGCGCGGCCCTACGGCACCACCGCCCGCCGCGGAATCGCCGGCTTGACCACCGGCTTCACCGGATTCCTCTCCAGCTCCCGCATCACGATCGCGATCGCCGCCTCCAGCTGCGGATCCCGTCCCGCGATCACGTCCGCCGGCGTCTGCTCCACCTCGACATCCGGCGCAACCCCTTCATTCTCAACGCCGAACCCCTCCTCCGTGTAGAACGCCAGGTTCGGCGCCGTGATGAATCCCCCATCCATTAATACAGGGAACCCGAGGATCCCGACGAGCCCGCCCCACGTCCGCTTCCCGACCAGCGGGCCGAGCTCGAACTTCCGGAACATCCACGGCAGCAGGTCGCCGCCCGACCCGGCGGTCTCGTCGATGATCATCGCCTTCGGTCCCTGGATCGACGCGAGCGGCGTCTTCATGTCGGCGCCGTAGCGGAAGTCCCAGCTGGCGATGTAGGGGCGGCGCAAGATATCAATGTAGTAGTCGGCGACCGATCCCCCGCCGTTGTGCCGCTCGTCGACGATGATCGCCTCGCGGTTCGCCTGCGGGTAGAAGTAGCGCTTGAAGTACTCGTGTCCCGCGGTCGAGGTGTTCGGCACGTAGACGTACGCCACGCGGCCGTTCGTCGCCGCGGTCACCTTCGCGAGGTTCCCCTCGACCCAGTCGCGGTTGCGGAGCTGCGCCTCGTTCTCTACGGGCACGACCTGGACGACGCGCGATCCCTTCCCGTCCGGCGAGGGCCCGACGGTGATCTCGGTCAGCCGCCCCGCGGTCCGCTCGAAGCGCGCGTAGAGATTCTCGGGGTAGCGGAGCTCGGAGCCTTCGACGGCGAGGAGGTACTCCCCTGCTTTCACGTCGACGCCCGGCTCGGTGAGCGGCGCGCGCAGCTCGGGATTCCAGTTGAGCCCTCCGTACACCTTCCTGAAGCGGTACCGCCCGTTCTCGACGGAGTAATCCGCGCCGAGGAGGCCGCCGGGGCGGGTGTCGGTATCGGCGAGGCTGTCGCCGCCGCCGAGGCGGTGGTGGCCGACGGCGAGCTCGCTGTGGAGCCAGCGCATCACGCGGTTGAGGTCCTGGCGGGTCGCGACGTCGGGGAGGAAGGCGGCGTACTTCTCCTTCATCGCGTTCCAGTCGGCGCCGTGGAAGTTCGGGTCGTAGAAGTAATCTCGATTGATGCGCCACGCCTCGTCGTAGATCTGCTTCCATTCGGCGCGCGGGTCGATCTTGATCTCGATGCGATCGAGATTGAGCTTGTTTTTCGACGGGTCGATCTTTTCACCGAGGTCGGCGATGACGGCGTTCTCTCCCATCTGGAGGAGGATCTTTTTCGAGTCGCGGGAGATCTCGTAGCCGTTGATCTTCTCGAGGAGTTGCTCTTCCTTCCGCTTCTCGAGGGTGTAGCGATGCAGCGTCCCTCCCTCGCGGCGGTTGAAGCGGTTGAGGCCACCGCCGGGCTTGATGTAATAGATCTCACCCGTCTTGCCGACGGCGAGGTCCTCGTATCCGGCGGCGCCGGTCGGGAACGCGACGATGCGCTGCCCGAGGCCGTCGAGGTCGACCTTGACGGTGACCTTCTCCGGCTTCTTCTCGTCCTTCTTCGCGTCGTCCTTCTCCTCGCTCTTCGTCTCCGTCGCCGCAGCCTCGGCCGGCTCCTCCTCGTCGCTCTCGCGCGCGAGGGGGGACGGGACGCCCTTCGAGAGGACGGCGAGGTAGACGTTGCTGGTCGAGAACATGTCGGCGTTGGACTGCGCGAACCAGTCCTGTGTCGGCCCGGCGTTCGTCGAGGCGAGGAAGTAGAGGTACTTCCCGTTCGGGTCGAAGACGGGGCTGGCGGCGTCGGAGAGCCCGTCGGTCAGCGGGTGCGACTGCTTCGAGTCGGCCGACCAGAGGTGGATCTGCCGGAGGAGCGTCGGCGTGAGGCGGACGTAGGCGAGCCACTTCGAGTCGGGCGACCAGGCGTGGTTCGCCTCGTCGTACGTGCCGGGCGTGTAGAGCGGCTGCGAGGAGATCTTCGTCGTGTTCCCGCTGGCGACGTCGACGACGTAGAGCGAGCGTGAGTTGTCGCTGAAAGCGATCTTCGAGTTGTCGGGCGACCAGAGCGGATGCGCATAGAACCCCGCGCCGTCGAGCGCGATCGCCCGCGGCGCCCCCTTGCCGTCCTGCCCCTGAATGAAGAGCTGGTACTCGGCGGCGTAGGGACCGCCTGCGGCGGTCCGTTCCCCGTCCTCAATTCCGCGTCCCCCATCCGAAAACCACGCAATGAACTTCCCATCCGCCGACCAGGCCGGAAACTGATCGTGCGCCCCGACCGACCGCGTGATGTTCCGGTCGTCCCCCTTCTCCCCCGGCACGGTGATGATCTCCCCCCGAACCCCGAACGCCGCCCGCGCCCCGGAGGGCGACAGCGAAGCGCTGCGAACGTACTTCGCCGCCTTCACGAACCGCGGCCGCGTCTCCAGCAAATCCGCCGCAACCCCGATCTTCAACCG
>JBHEOL010000327.1:0-5510 GCA_046261635.1 Thermoanaerobaculia bacterium
CGTGGGAGTCGATCGTGCTCGTCGCGCTCTATCTCACGGGCGCCGTTCTGCTCTACGTCATGCGCGGCGCGGTGGCCGCTCCGCTGTGACGCTGGCTCGTCGTAATTTCCGTCTCACGCCGAACCAGAAGACGAGGTAGTAGCCGATGACGACGGCGCCGGCGGCCATCGACCCCGCCGCTCCCGCCTCCGCGAGCCAGGAGGAATCCGTACTTTCCTGCCATGCTCTCCATCCTCGCCACACGCCGTAAACCAGCCGGGCCAGTACGACCAGCGTGATCGAGAGGACGAGCAGGCGGCTCGGCTTGTAGTGAAGCGATCCGGGGCTCACGCTCCATTGGGTTACCGCCAGCCCGATCAGGCCGAGCAGGGATCCGGCCGCGAGCCCGGCGAGCGTGTAAGGAATTGCGTTCGGTACCCAGGGGGTGCTCAGCACGGCGGCGGTGAGCAGAAAGGCGGCCGATAGGAAGAACGCGAAGATGTTGATCGACGCGATCCAGCCGCGCGCCGGCCGGCGCGCCGTCCCCATTCTGTACCGCTGCACGATCGACAGCGGGATGCTGAGGATCACGAGTCCGACGAGGACGACGAAGGCGATGGCGAGTGCGATCAGCGGCATGGCGGGCGGGATCCGACGCAGCAGTCTACGCGCCACCCGCCACGCAACTTTCCTCTCTGGTCCGTACGATTGCGATATCCAGGGTGTCCACGATCGAATCACAGGGTTCTAAAAATGAAGAAAATGTCGGTTCTACGCCGTTTCGTCGCTGTCGCGTTCGCTTGCGTACTTGCGCGTCTCGCCCGACGGCTCGCCCGTGCGCGGTTATGGTGGACCCACCGTCGTCGCGTTCTACGCCAGCGAGCGTTGACCGGGATCAGCGCCTCGTGCCGAGGTAGGTCGGGCGCTGCGTGCGCCGGGCATCGAGCGACCACGGGCCGGGTCCGACGATCAGCAGGAAGATCGTTCCCAGAATCATCGAGAAGTCGGTGCGGCTCGCGTGCGCCATTTCCCAGAAACCGTCGCGCAGCAGCATCGGGATCTTCGTCGTCGCGATCGCGACCGACATGGTGACGATCAGCGGCACGGCAGCCGCTCGGGTGAAGAGTCCGAGCAGGAGGAGGAGTCCGCAGACGATCTCGACACCACCGACGAGGGGCGCGAGGATCTCGGGCTCGGGAATCCCGATCTTCGCGAATCGACCGACTCCCAGCTCACCCGGGAAAAGAAACTTCTGAATCCCCTCGGAGAGAAACACCGCTCCCGTCATGATCCGGATGAGGATGACCGCCCCCGGCGCATCGTTCTTCATGACCGCTCATCGTATACCGAGGACTCTGCTCGGCTGGCCGTGGCGAAAAGCCGGTTCCTGTTCTCCACCTCCAGGCGCGGAGCTTCGGTAATCGTCAGTCGCCCGCCGCGGCGATCCGAAATTTCCCGCCCCGCCCCCCCGTTACTTGACACCGCTGAGTGGCGATGCAGATAATCGCCCGCGCCCGAAGGGGCGCTCGGCTCTCGACGCGGGGTGGAGCAGTCTGGTAGCTCGTTGGGCTCATAACCCAAAGGTCGCAGGTTCAAATCCTGCCCCCGCAACCAATCGCCATCGAATCGACGGCCACCTCGCTGGGTGGCCGTTTTCGTTTCGCCCACGCCGCCATTCCCGTTCAATCCGTCCGGATTACCGCCGAGGAGCCTCTGCAGACGTTCCCTCGCTCCATCCACGTGGGCCCCGGTTTGATCGGATGCTTCGCGCTTCGTGCGAGCCGCTCGCGTACCCTCGTGCATGGTGGAGTCCGCTTCGATTCTGCGAAGAATGAACCTGAACACCCCAAACCGGTGGCCGTTCCGGCGCCTCGGATGCAACTTTTGGAGAGGAGGTGCAGTCATGGCCAGAAAACTCACGCCTCTCGAATCACCTGCTGCTGAAACGCCGAAGCCGCAGCATGCGTTGAGCGAGGAGCGGATCCGCGTCCGCGCGTACGAGCTGTACGAAAAGAGACAGGGGAGTCCGGGCGATGCGGAGACCGATTGGTTCCACGCCGAAGCCGAGTTCGCAGAGAGCCTCGCCAAGCAGGCGAGGTGAGAACGAGGCTGCGAGAGACTCGTGATCGATCGGAGTGAAGGGGAGATGGAGGGCGCTCTTCGTACTGCGATGCCCTCAAGCAAAAGCGCCACCCGAGGGTGGCGCTTTATTAGAAGTTGGTTGCGGGGGCAGGATTTGAACCTGCGACCTTTGGGTTATGAGCCCAACGAGCTACCAGACTGCTCCACCCCGCGTCACTTTCGGGCCTAACGGGAGGAGGAGAACGAGAATTCCGATGAGGACCCAGGCGCGAGCATCCTCGGCATTTCTTCGTCCCTCCATCTTCCTCCCCCTCCTTTGTTCCGCTCTGAGATAGCATCCCCTTTGCAATGGCGGGGGATTGCCCATGATTCGCCTGGCTCTCATCTCATTGACCGCGCTTCTGATTGTCGCGCCCGCGGCCGCTTCGATGCTTCCCGGGTTCCGCGTCGAAAAGCTCGCCTCGACCGAGGGGTTCCTCACCGGGATCGCCTTTGATCCCGACGGGACGCTCCACTACTCGGTCACCACCGGGGAGATCTATCGGCTCGACGGTGAGCGGTCGGTCAGGATTGCCAAGGTGAACACGGCGGCGACCGGAAATGCGGTCCAGCTGGGAATCGCCTTCCGCGGTGATCAGATCATCTCGCACTACGTCCTCCCCGACTTCAGCGCCGATGTGATCGCATCGGTCGATCCCCTCGACGGCCGCGTCACCGTGATCGCCACCCTTCTCTGCGACCTCGGGACGAACTGTTCCACCGAGCACCATGGCGGCAACCCCGTGGTCGGTCCCGACGGCTCGATCTGGGTCGGCATCGGGGACTACGGCATCGGCATCGTCGCCGAGAAAGATGGAAGCGCGGGAGGGAAGATTCATCGCATCCTTCCCGACGGGACCGCATCGATTTTCGCCAAGGGCTTTCGCAATCCGTACGATCTCGTCGTTCATCCCTCGGGCGACCGACTGATCGTCGGCGACAACGGCCCGGAAGCGGAGGACGAGATCACGATCGCCCGCGCCGGGGAGCACCACGGCTGGCCCCGCACGTGGGGGAACCGTGAACCGATCGCAGGGATGGTTTCACCCGCGTACGTCTTTCCGAGGACGGTCGCGCCGACCGGCGTCACCCTCGTTCAACACTTCGCCAACCAGCGCGGAACCGGCCTGCTCGTCACCGGATTCGTGACGAAGGCGCTCTATTTCTTTCCCGACATCGACGCGATCGGCGAGCCGGTCATCATCCTCGAGAATCTGACTGAGCTCGGGGGATTCAACTCCCTCCTCGAGGTCGTCCAAAACCGCGAGGGCGAGGTGCTGGTGGCGACCGCCGGGGGGATCTGGCGTGTCGTCCCTCCGCTGCCCGGGGACGTGAACGGCGACGGCGCAGTCACCGAGGAGGATCTCGAGGCGCTCGCGCACGAGCTGGTCGATGGCGACGGCGACTCGGTCTTCACGATCCACCACGGCGACCTCGCCTCCTCCTGGGCAGCCGACGCGAATGGTGACGGCATCGTCGACAGCCGCGATCTGGTGGCGTGGGTCTCGGCCTGGAAAATCCGGACGCGCCCCGTGGGGAGGTAGAAGGGGCGAGGGTTGAGGGACGAGGGATGGACGATATCCTCGCCCCTCGCTAGTCCCTAGCCCCCAGCCCCCAGCCCCTGCTTCACGCAGTGCTGATCGAAGGCCGCCATCATCTCGTCGGCGATCTCGGTCGCTTCGCGCCCCTGGATGTTGTGCCGCTCCCACATCTTCACAACCTCGCCGTCGCGCATGAGCGCGATCGAGGGGGAAGAGGGACGGAAGCCGGCGAAATAGGAGCGCGCCTTCGCGGTCGCTTCCTGGTCGTTGCCGGCGAACACCGTGATCATTTTGTCGGGGAGATTGCTGTTGTTGACCGCCATGGCGATTGCCGGGCGGGCGTTGCCGGCGGCGCAGCCGCAGACGGAATTGACGACCACGAGTGCGGTCCCTGTTTTCTCGGCGAGAACGGCATCGACTTCCTGAGGGGTTCGGGTTTCCTGAATCCCGAGGCGGGTCAGCTCCTCCCGCATCGGCTGAACGATTTCATCCGGATACATATGCGTGCCTCCTTGATCTACGGGTCGAGAACAACCGCTCCAGCCTCCGAATTCTTGCGCGGCGAGCGGGGGACGACCGAAACCCGGGTGCGCGTCGAGACGGCCGTTCCGCCGGCGTCGGTCCCTTCCGCCCACAGCTCGGCAACGACCGACGAGAACAGGCGTGCGTCAGGGATCTTCTGCCGGGGCGTGAGCCCATAGCGGATCTCGCCATGCGGGGCCAGCCGGCGCGGATACCCCTTCCTGTCGATCTCGTCCTGGTCGAGCGTGGTCGAGTAAACCTTCAGCCCGGCGACGGCGAACACGTCGACGCCCACCCGCTCGATCTCGACGCTGGCGCCTCCGAGCTCGCGAATGCGAAGCGTGAACGGAAATTGCCACGTCTCGCCGTCCACCGGGATCGCGACGATCGGATTCGGCTCGACGACGACCTGGAGCACGCCCCGCGTCTCGGCGGGCGCTGGCGCTGCCTGGGGCGCGGGGCTCTGGCGAGCGCAGCCAGCGCTCAGCGCCAGAACGAGCGAGGCGATCGCGGCGCGTCTCATCGGGCCGGGTTGTTCATCGTGATGACGCCGCAGGCGATGCGCGTCCCGGCGTTGCCGGTCGGGTCGGTCACGAGATCGTCCGGATCGGCGTGGAGGACGACGGCCCGGCCGGTGATCGAGTGGTTTCCGGCACCGAGCGTGACGCCCCGCATCAGATAGGTGGCATCGACGAGCCCGCCATCACCGGCGAGCACATTGCCGAAATCTCCGGCGTGGCTCGAGCTCGCGGCCGGCCCGCCGTGCTTGTGGGACTCGGGATTGAAATGACCGCCCGCCGAGGTGGCGTCGGCCGCGCTGCAATCACCGTTCTCGTGCACGTGGAATCCGTGCACCCCGGGCGGGACGTTCCGCGCGTCGATCGATACCTGCACCGCGGGGACCCCGTCAGCCATCACCTCGGTGAATCGGACCACGCCCGACACGTTCGAGCCGCTCTTCGCCTCGAGAGTGGCGGTCGCGGTCGGTGGCGCCGTCCGGATCGCGGTGCATCCGGCAGCAACGGAAAGGACCAGCAGGGGGAACAGCAGTCTTTTCATCGATTTCCTCCTTGACGAGTTTACCTCGAAGGATGGGGTGCAACGCCCGGGCCGGGAGAAAAGACAAGCCAGAAACCAGAAGCCAGAAGAAGAGGCGAAGTCAGAAGGCAGAAGGCAGAAGTAAGGTCAAAGGCAAAGGCGGGAGCCCCCCGTCATCCTGAGAGGCTGTGAAAGAAACCAGAGGGGCCGCGCTGGTGGAGCTTGCGAGGCGAGATCAAGGAGCGAGGAGGAGGCGATGCGGTGGCATCGTTGACGACGAGCGACGCGGAGATCGCCCGCAACGCGGCC
>JBHEOL010000086.1:0-8654 GCA_046261635.1 Thermoanaerobaculia bacterium
GATCTGGGCCTTCAATGCAATCGTGAGCGCGACCGAAGGATCTCCAGATGCGAAAATCGTGTCGACCGGGGCGGGGGAACGCGCACGTGGCGAGATCCTGCCATTTTGAGTTCCTTCCGTCGCGCCCACGGTTTCCGTGGAGCGATCGTTCGACGCGGCGCTCCCTCAGGATGACGCCTTTTCTTCTGGCTTCTGGCTTCTGGCTTGTCTTCTCTTCTGGCTTCTGGCTTATTTTCTCTACTTGCGCGACGAAAACATCACCCAGATCATCCACCCCCCCCAGGCGAGGAAGGCTATCCCGACTCCGGCGCCCAGGAGTTTGACCATCCCTCCGATCGCCTTGTCGTGATTGAGGAGACCGAGGGAAGAGAGAATGTACTCCCAGTCGTGCTGGGCCTCGCCGCCCCCGATGCTGACGTAGACGCCGAACTGGTCGCGCGAGTCGGCGATGTAGCGGCCGATGCCGAACAGGTTGTACGAGAGCCAGCAGCCGAGAACGCTGATTCCGAAGTAATCGGGCTGCCGGAGGAACATCAGCATGCCGGCGATGGGTGCGAGAACTTCGGCGGCCGATCCGGCGAGGGCGGTCACGAAGAAGGGAGCGAAGCCCGTGACCACGTGCCCGAGCTCGTGAATCCCGAGGCTCAGAGCGGCGAACCAGCTCGAGTAATCGGAGTCGGTGATGTGGCGGAAAAGGGCGTAAGCGAGGTAGGCGACGAGCGGAAGCCGAACCAGCCACGATCGCCCGGTTGCCCAGTCGCGGGAGTCTTCGAGAAAGGCGGCGAGCCAGCCGGATAGAGGATGAGGTTCGGGGCGGATGCCCGGCCGTTCGTAGACGCCCATGGAGATTATTGTACGGGGGGGACGATAGGACGAATAGGACCTATAGGACCAATAGGACCTATAGGACCAATAGGACGGGACCGATAGAAGTCGATTCTTTCGTCCCCCCCGTCCCATGCGTCCTATTCGTCCTATAGGTCCTATTCGTCCTATGGGTTCAGGGCGCGAAGAATTCTCTCGACATGCCGCCACTCGGTCATGCCGTTGCCGATCGCGACGCGAATCGCGAAAGACCCGCGGAGACGCGTCGTGGCGAGGAAGAGCTCACCCGACGTGTTGATCCGTTCCACGAGATCCGCCGAGGCCTTTTCGGAGGCAGCCTCGTCGACCTTGCCGGCCGCGTCACGGATGATTTTCCGGAAGACGATGACGCTCATCTGCTGCGGGGCGAGGAGCTCGACGTCATCCCTTTCCTCCAGCGCGTTCGCCAGGCGGGCGGCCCACTCGATCTGGGTCCGGATCACCGTCCGCATCCGTTCGATGCCGTAATGCTCGAGCACCATCCAGAGCTTGAGCGCGCGGAAGCGGCGGCCGAGCTGAAGCCCGTAGTCCATGTAATTGATGTCTGCCGCGTCGGTTGTCTTGAGATAGTCCGGAACGAGTGAGAAGGTTTTCTTGAGGACATCCGGGCGCCGTGTGTAAAGGACGCTGCAGTCGATCGGCGTGAAGAGCCACTTGTGCGGATTGACGACGATCGAATCGGCCTGCTCGATGCCGGGCCAGAAGCGGCGCAGCTCGGGGCAGATCATCGCCGAACCGGCATAAGCCGCATCGACGTGAAACCACGCCCCCGCCTCCCGTGCGATCGCGCCGATCGCCGGAAGTGGATCCATCGCGGAGGTCGCGGTCGTCCCGATGGTCGCCACGACCGCGACAGGACGCTTCCCCTTCTCCCGGTCGCGGGCGATCGCCGCACCAAGGCCCTCGGGGCTCATCGCGAACCGCTCGTCGGACGCGATCTTCTCCACCCCGCTCGCGCCGAACCCGAGAGCGAGCGCTCCCTTCTCGACCGACGAATGGGCCTGGTCGGAACAGTAGATCTTCAGCTGGGGAAGGTCACGGCCTGCGAGTCCCTGGCCGCGGATGTCCAGGCCGGTGGCTTCGCGCGCGGCGGCAAGAGCGAGGAACGTGTTGATCGATGCGGTGTCGTTGATGATGCCGAACAGCTCGGCTGGCAGGCCGAGCGCGTCCCGCAGCCACCCGAGGACGACCGTCTCGAGCTCGGTTGCCGCGGGGCAGCTCTTCCACAGCATGCCGTTGACGTTGAGCGCGGTGCTCAGCAGGTCGCCGAGAATGCCGGCCTGCGAGCCGGTGACCGAGAAGTACGCCATGAATCCCGGGTGATTCCAGTGTGTGACGCCGGGGAGGATCTTCGCTTCGAACTCGCGAGCCAGTTCCTCGTAGGGCCGGCCGCCCTCGCTCGCCTCCCCGCGGAACTGCGCGGCGATCTCCCCCGGCTCGACCCGGGACATCACCGGGACGCTGTCGATCGACGCGAAATGGTCCGCGATCCAGTCGATCAGCCGGTGCCCGGCCTCGCGGAACTCGTCAACGGAAGGGTCGAGAGGAGGAGGGGATTGTGACATGTGCGCATTTTAGGCCCGGAGAGAAGAAAGGCAGAAGGCAGAAGGAAAGCGAAGTCAGAAGGCAGAAGGCAGAAGGCAGAAGTAAAGGCGAAAGCAACGTCATCGGCCGCGCCGCAACGTCATCCTGGGGAGGCCTTCACTTCTGCCTTCTGCCTTCTGCCTTCTGCCTTCTGGCTTCTGGCTTGTCTTCTACGATGCGCCGCGCCCGGAGAGCACCGCGGGGATCGTCCTGAGCAGGATCTTGAAGTCGAGCGAGGGCGACCAGCTGTCGATGTACTGCAGGTCCATCTCCATCCAGCGGTCGAAGTCGACCTGATTGCGGCCGCTCACCTGCCACAGGCATGTCAGGCCCGGCTTCATCGACAGCCGTCTCCGCTGCCATCTCTCGTAGGCCCACACTTCCTCGGGGAGAGGCGGCCGCGGGCCGACCAGGCTCATGTCGCCGCGCAGCACGTTCCAAAGCTGCGGGATCTCGTCGAGCGAAAATTTCCGGAGGATCCGCCCGACTCTGGTGACGCGCGGATCATTGCTCGACTTGAACACGGGGCCGTTCATCTCGTTGAGATGCTCGATCTCCCCGCGCATCCGGTGGGCGTCGGCGATCATCGTGCGGAACTTGTAGAGGGTGAAGATCCGGCCGTTCAGGCCCAGCCGCTCCTGGCGGAACAGCACCGATCCCGGTGACCCCATCCGGATCGCCAGCGCCGCGACGACCAGCACCGGTAAGCTGAGGATCAGCACCGTCGTCGCGATGAGGATGTCGAGGAACCGCTTCATCGCCAGCTGGGTCTCGTTCGACGGCGTGGTCGTGAACGTCATGAAGGGGATCCCTTCGAGATCCTCCAGCTCCACGCGCGCGACCCTGTTGGGGAAGAAGTTCATCGCCACCCGCGTCCGGATGCCGACTTCCTCGCAGAGAAGGAACACCGAGCGCAGCGCGTCCAGCTTGCGCCTCGTCACCGCGAAGACGATCTCGTCGATTCCGACCGACTGACCCGGGATGCCGGTCTCGATCAGCCGTCGCAGATCCTCGAAACCACCGTGGATCCTGTACTTGCTGCCCCACCCGTTCGGCATCCGGTGACCGTCGGTGATGAACCCGAGGACCTTGTAGCCCCAGTAGGGATGCCGCTCGATCAGCGACACGATCTCGCGCGCCCTCCGCCCCGTTCCGACCACGAGTATGGTCCGGTAGTTCATCCCCTTGCTGCGGACGTAGCGAGCCAGCACGCGGATCGCGATCCGGTTCAGCATCAGCAGGAGCGCCGAGAAGAATGCGAACAGCGCGAACCACGAGCGGGAGAGGAGCGTGAGGGGAACCAGGTAAGCCACGGTCGCGACCAGCGCCGTGCCCAGCAGGGCGATATGGAGCACGTCGCGCAGCTCGCGCACGATCGGAACCGTGCGGTGACTGTGATAGCTGTGATGGGAGAAGAAGAGAAGCGACCAGACGATCAGGACGACGGGCAGGAGCTTCACGTACTCCTGGATCGAGTGCAGCCCGGTCGGGAACGTCGCGGGCCAGACGAGGGGAAAAAGCCAGTCGCGAAGCCAGAAAGCGAGAAAGAAAGCTCCGGCGGTCAGTGTGACGTCACTGAGATAGACGAATCGTCTGACTAGCTTTGCGTGCTGCTTGAGCATCCGCTATCCGGCTGGCTGTCCGCGTGGTCTCCCGGGGGGGGGCCGCGGCAGCTTCGACCAACTCAGATACGGACCGCCGCGCCCAACCGTCCAAACAATCCCCACCGTCGGTCAGTCGGCGGGGTTAACCCCTTCAAAATGAAAATTATTGCTCATTCAGCCCGATCCCGCCATCTCCCGGAAAAGGGCCTCGTACCGGTCGACGACGACGTCCCAACGGTAGCGCTCGGCAACCCGCGAGCGAGCCCGTTCGCGGTCCATTCCTTCCCCTCGCTCCTCCGAGGAGATCGCTTCGCCGAGCAGCCTCTCGAGCGCCCGCTCCCCCTCGAACCGGAAGTAGCGGACCGCCTCCCCCCCCACCTCCCTGTTTTCGGGCGTGTCCAGCGCCAGCACGGCGCCGTTCGATCCCATCGCCTCGATCAGCGCCGGGTGCGTTCCCCCCACCTCGGTCGCCTGCACGTAAATCCCGGCGTTGCGCTGGAGCGTCCGGTAGTCGTTGCCGTAGACCGCGCCGGGGAAAAGCACGCGGTCGTCGGCCGCGGCGTGGACGTCGCGGATCAGCTGGGACGAATAGGGGGCGCTGCCCACCATCACGAGCGGCCACTCCCCCTTCACGCGGCCGAACGCCTCCACGACCTCGAGCGGGTGGTTCTCCGGCTCGAAGCGGCTGACGTAGAGAACGTATCGCTTCGCCTCGATCCCGAGTGAGGCGAGAATCTCCGAGTCCTCCTCCTCGGGGAAATCCGCGCCGTAGGCGATCGTGACCGGATCGGCGCCGAGCTCGCGGCGGTAGTAGTCGGCGATCACCCCGGCGTCGGCGATCGTCCGCGTCGAGAAGTCGGCCGACATCGCCTCCCCCCCGAGGTAGACGAGCTTGCCGAGCAGGTTCCACTTCTTCCTCTTCCGCTCGACCCCGTCGACGTTCGTCGCCACCGGAAGCCGCGCCGCGCGCAGAATCGGGATGACGAACGCATTCGCGGCGTTGCAGAGAAGCACGACGTCGAAGTCGCGGCGGAGCGCGTCGAGCGACGAGAGAAACGCGTGGGAGACGGTCTCGAGATACTTCTGCCGCAGCGCCGGAAGGTGGACGAGGTCGACGCCACGCCACGATGCGGGTCTTTCCGGATAGAGCCATGACCGGCAGTAGACGGTGACGCGATGGCCGCGTGCGACGAGCCGCGTGCTCAGCTCTCCCGCGAAGGTCTCGAAACCTCCGTAGCGAGGCGGAACTCCCCGGGTCCCGAGGATCGCGATCGAAAGAGATGAGCTGGATGTCACTCGAACCAACGGGCGAGCTCCCGGTCGGAGACGCGGCGCCGCTCCTGGATGCGGGTGCGCCTGCGGGCGATATCGGAACGATGTTGCCACAGCCAGGACCACGCGGGAAGAGAGCTTCGCTCGACCGTCAGTGTCGCCGCGAGCACGGCGAGATCACGCGGCAGCTCCCAGAGCGCATGGGAGAGCGCGAGACGCGGCCCCTGGTTCTTGAGCCGGAGGAGAAAACGGTTTTTCACAGAATGCATATTGATCTCGGGAGGGAGCGCGCGCCGCACTTCCGGGGTGACGCGCCGCACGTGCCAGCCGATCGCCTCGCCGGCCCAGAGGCTCCGCCAGCCGAGCAGCCGCGCCCTCCACGCCAGGTCCGCGTCCTCGCGATAAGCGAAGAAGTCCTCGTCGAAGACCTGATCCTCGATCGCGACGTCGTCGAGGCACGACCGGCGGAAGATTCCTGCAGCGCCCGACACGCCGAAGATCTCCTCCCACGGTTGCCCGCGCTCGGGGGGTGGAGTCGTGATGTCGAGATGCCGCCCGGCGCGGGTCATCCGAATGCCGCGGGAGTCGAGCTCCGGGAGCGGAGTCATCTCGAAGCCGGAAGCGCGGTAGAGCGTTCCCGTGGCCGAGCCGAACCTCTCTCCCGCTCGCTCGAGGGCATTCACGCAGTTCTCGATGTAGCGCTCGTGGAGCCGGACGTCGGGGTTGAGGAAGAGCACGTAATCCGACTCGCTGCAGCCGATCCCCTGATTGGCGGCGGCGGCGAATCCCCAGTTGGTCGAGTTCCGGAGGAGCCGCTGCGGGCGCGCGGCCTCGAGAAGCCGCGCGGAGTCGTCGGCGGACGCGTTGTCGACCGCGATGAGCCGGATCGATCCACCCGGAATGCGCTGGGCGGCGAGCGCCTCGAGACAGCGCGGCAGATAGCCCGCGCTGTTCCAGGCGATCAGGACGACTGCGACGTCGCGTCCCATCGCCGCCATGCCTGCTGGAGAATTCTCGTGTAAACGCGGATCGCCTCGCGCCGCGTCCCCGCGCGCCTGCCGAAGCCGAGAAGGGAAGCGGCGATGCGCATGAGCATCCCCCCCATCAGGCTCCATCGGAGGAGCTCGACCTCGGCCGGCTTCAGCCATTTCTCCGCGTAACGGAACAGATTCCGGTACCACAGCTCGAGGAACCGGCCGAAGCCGAGGATGTCGACTGAAGCCCCGCCCCAGTGGTGGAACCTGGCGGCCGGAACGAGATGGAGCACTCCGCCATCCGCCGCGATCCGGCGGCAGTAGTCGACATCCTCGAACCAGGCCGGCTGGAAACGCTCGTCGAACGCGCCGATCCGCTCGATGACCTCGCGGCGCAGCATCAGGGCCGCCCCGGCGGGCTGCTCGATGGCGACCGGCTCCGAGATATCGGTCTCGGCGTAGCGGTACGCCGCCGAGGTCCGGTTCTTCGGGTGCAGCTCATTGAGAAGCAGCGCGTCGGCGACGAGGGTGCGCACCGAAGGGAACCGGCGCAGCTGGAACTCGCGCTGCGCCTCGCCATCTTCGCCGAGAAGCAGCGGAGCGGCTCCGGCGACTCCCGTCGCATCGAGGTGCCGCACCAGCGCCTCGATCGCTCCCGGCTGCGGCTCGCAGTCGGGATTGAGAAGAAGGATGTATCGCCCGCGCGCGGCGGGGATGAGCTCATTGAGCCCCCCGGCGAAACCGCGATTGCTCGGCGACTCGAGGATCACGGTCCGCTCGCCCGCGGCCTCGCGAGCCAGCGCCAGGCTTTCGTCTCCCGACGCGTTGTCGAGGACCAGAGTCTCGAACGACGCCGAACCGGAAGCAGGGCCGACCGAGCGCAGGCATCGCCCGATCCAGCGCGCGCTGTTCCAGCTCACCACGATCACGCTCACGTCCGGGGTGCCTCCGGCCGCTGCGGCTCTTTCGATTTCGATTTCGTGCTCCACCGCGGACATCCGCGCCATGCTCGTCACGCCTTTGCGATCGCGCCCGCCAGCGGCTCGACGACCTCACTCCACGCAAATCGCGGGCGCACTCTCTCGAGTTGTTCTACGCACGCCGAGTGAAAAGCGTCGTCTTCGATCATTCTCTTCATCGCCTCGGCCACCGATTCCAGCGACCCCGGCTCCACGACGATCCCGAGCCCCTCGCGCTCGACCAGGTCCGCCGCCCATCCTCCCCGGCTTGCGACCACTGGCACCCCGAACGCGATCGCGTCGAACAGCCGCGTGCGGATCGAGACTCCCGCCTCGGCCGTCTCCCGGTGCAGCATCATCGCCGCCCGGGCACCCGCGATCCAGCGGCCCCGCTCGCGGTACGGGACCCACTCGGAATTGCGGAGGACGATGCCCTCCCGCCCGGCAGCGGACGCCCCGACGCGGCCGTCCACGTCCGGGTTCGGATGCGCGCTCCCCAGAAAAAGAAGACGCGCCGCCGTTCCGTCGTCGACGACTCTCTCGATCGCCTTCACCGCCAGCTGCGGATCGAGCCACTCCCAGCTCCCTCCGCTCCAGATGAACAGCGGCGGCCCAGGCTCGAGCTTCGACGGCTCGGTCGGTCCCGGGTCCGCTCCGAACGGCACCTCGAGCCAGCGTTCGCTCCACCCCTCCACGTCACCTCCGCGGGAGGCGTGGACCCCGAGGTAGAAATCGCGCTGGCGAGGGGCGGCGGCGATCAGCCTCCACCCGTTCTTGAGAGCGACCCCGAGCCGGCCCCATTCGACCGAGCGATGCATCTTCAGCCGAAAGGAGGGGCGGACCCGCAGGAGCTCGTCGAGCTCGAGGACGACCGGATCGAACAGGTCGTAGATCGCGCGCGGGTGTTTGACCGCCAGCACTTTCCGGTGCGGCTGGGCGATCAGGACGTCGCATGCCTCCATCGCCGTCACTGCCTCGGTCGAGCCCCATTTCAGCTGCCGGAAGCTGGAAGGCTCCGGCTCGGCGAGCTGGGCGACCAGCGTCACCTCGAAACGCTTCGAGAGCTCCACGGCGAAATGCCACGCCCGGATGCCGGGTCCGGCCATCCGCTCCCCGACCCGGTCGGGTGTTGCGATCGTCACGAGCTTCATCGGGCCGCATTGTATGGGAGGGGGAAGAAAAGGCAGAAGGCAGAAGGCAGAAGTAAAGTCAGAAGCAACACCACGTAACTAGCGTTGGGACTCGTCTATATCAAATAACTTGCCCGCCCCGCGCTTTGCTTTTGATCTTACTTCTGCCTTCTGCCTTCTGCCTTCTGCCTTGTTTTTTTACTTCTGCCTTCTGACTTCTGACTTCCGAGCCGCGAGAACAGCCCTTCGAACACTCCCAGTTTGATT
>JBHEOL010000018.1:0-7763 GCA_046261635.1 Thermoanaerobaculia bacterium
ACCACTCTGATCTTCATCAACCAGATCCGCGAGAAGATCGGCGTCATGTTCGGCAGTCCCGAGACGACCACCGGCGGACGCGCTCTCAAGTTCTACTCCTCGGTCCGCGTCGACATCCGCCGCATGACCCAGATCAAGGAAGGCGACGAAGTCACCGGCAACCGGGTCAAAGTGAAGATCGTCAAGAACAAATGCGCCGCCCCCTTCCGCCAGGCGGAATTCGACGTCGGCTATGGCGAGGGTATCTCCCGCGAGGGCGAGATGATCGATCTCGGCATCGAGCATCGCATCGTCGAAAAGTCCGGCTCGTGGTTCTCCTACGGAGACATGCGCCTCGGTCAGGGGAGGGAGAACTCCAAGACCTTCCTTCGCGACAACCCCGACCTCTCCAAAGAGATTGAAGGGAAGATCCGCAGGGCCCTCGGAATCGCCGGCCACGAGCTGACCGTCATCGAAGGCGGCGAGCCCCAGAAACAGGAGCAGCATCCGCAGCCAAAGAAGAGCGCGAGATGAGATACGTGGCCGGGGTCTCCCGACCCCGGTCGCCCGAACAGCGTCGCGAAGCGACCACCTTCCCTAGCCCCTGGTCCCTGGCCCCTCGCGTCTAACGCCTCAACGCGGGCAACCTCCCATAGGTCGCACCTCGCCAGATCCACTCGACCGGCCCGTAGCGGAACCGCTTCACCCACCAGAAGCTCAGCGGAACCTGAACGAGGAAGATCGCCACTGCCAGCGGCAGAAGCGCGGCCGGCCCCAGGGTCCCGTACAGACCGAGCCCGTACGAATAGAAAATGAGCGTCCCGATCACGGATTGGAGCAGATAGTTGGTCAGGGCCATCCGACCGACCGCTGCAAACGGCGCGAGGACTCTCTGCCGGTCCGAGAGGAGCAGCACGAGCGAGCCGTACCCGAGCGCAAGCAGCGGCGCCCCCACCGCGAGAACGGCCTGGTGCCAGGCGGCTCTCCACCCGAGCTCCATCGGGCTGGCTCCCCGTTGCAGCCACCAGGCGAGGATATTGACCGGGATCCCCGCTCCGATCCCCGCGATCGCCACGATGCGGAGGAGCCGCCGGTAATCCGCCGGTCTGCGCGCAATCTGCGTGCGCGACAGCAGGTGTCCGGCGAGAAACATGGCGAAAATCGTCGGAAAGAAGAAGAGCGCTGCGCCTTCGAGGAACATCCAGTCGGACAGTCGTTGGCGATGGACCTCGCTCCAGGTTCCGCTCGAGTAAATCCGAATGGCCTCCGCCGTATTGAAAAGCGAATCGGTCCCCGCCGCGGCCGAATCGCCCACCAGCGAAATTGCCAGCGCGGCGAGGAAAAGGAGGCCAACGGGGATGAAGAGCGCGACCAGGGCGATGGGAACGATCGCCGCTGCCGCGAGCCTTCTGAACGGAATGAGGAGAAGACCCAGAAGCGCGTAGACGTGGAGAATGTCTCCAAACCAGACCAGGCTCGCGTGCAGAAGTCCAAAAAGAAGCAGCATCAGCACGCGACGAATGTAGGTGGGGACGAATGACCTCCCCGCGGTCTCCGCGCGCTCCATCTGTAACCCGAATCCGAATCCGAACAGGAGCGCGAACGTCGTGTAGAACTTCGCCGTGAAAAACACCTCGGTCACGAACATCGCGATGCTGTCCGCGAGACCCGTCCAGTGGGCACTCGAGATCCACGGTATCGGAGCCGCGAAGAAGAGCATGTTCACGACGAGGATTCCGAACACGGCAACACCGCGCAACGCATCGACCGCGACGAGCCGCTCGGACGGCGGAACCGGCTCAGAGTTCGCCATGAAAATCCGCCATGCAAATCCATTGTGCACCAGTGGCGGAGGATTCATCCTCCGTCTCCTCTGGGCCACCGAGCGACATCTCGGCTCCGCAGGTGAGCTCCCCGCACCCCCTGGGACTCCGCGAGGCCAGGTGATCCCTTCGTCGCGGGAGGCGCGGACTTGGAAGTCCCGGCCACATCTTCTATCGTTCATCGCATGCCCGTATTCCGCCACAGCGGACCGACGACACGGCTCGATCTCGCCATCGCCCAGTCACCCCTGGGGATCTCTCGGCGCGAGGCGAAGAGGCTGCTCGACGATGCGCGCGTCGCGGTTGATGCGCGCATCGTCGCCGCGGCATCGCGCGAGATCCCGACCGGGGCCGCCATCTCGATTCTCACCGGGGTTCCCGAAATCCCACTGATCGACCTCACGCCAGAGCTCGTCGCAATCGACAAGCCCTCCGGCCTTCCCGCCCAGCCCACCCGCGAGCGTGACCGCATCTCGGCCGTGGAGATCCTCGGCGGCCAGCTCAAACGATCGGGAGAGAAACCCGACCTGTTCGTCGTCCATCGCATCGACTCGGGGACCAGCGGTGTCCTCCTGTTCGCGAGAAACCGGGCAGCGGCGGCGCGGCTGTCGACGCTGTTCGCCGCGCACGAGATGGAGAAGGTCTACCTGGCGCTCGTCAAGGGACATGTTGAGGAAGAGCTGCTGCTCGGCAAGCCCATCGCCCGCGCCGGTGCCGTTCGTTTCGAGGCTTCGGAGGAGGGCCGGTTCGCCGAAACCTTCCTCCGTCCGATGCGCAGCTCCGGCGGCTCCACGCTTGTCGAGATCCGGATCTCGACCGGGCGCACACACCAGATCCGCGTTCACCTCTCCTCGGCCGGATTTCCGATCGCCGGGGATCTCAAGTACGGAGGGGCCACGGCACCACGGCTGATGCTGCACGCCTGGAAGCTCGCACACCCGAGCCTTGGCGTCTGGACGGCTGATCCACCGGCGGAACTGAGTCCTGCCTTGGAGGGGCCAGGGACGAGGGGCGAGGGATGAGGGGCGAGGGAAGAGCAACGGCCGTACAAAGCGATGGAGCGGCTTCTGGCCTCTGGCTTCTGACTTGGCTTTTCCTCGTCCCTAGCCCCTCGCCCCTAATCCCTTCGACCGCAATAAAACGACGTCCGGAGCGACTTGAAGGAAGAGTCGGATGCCGATCCGAGCGAATCTCGCTCGCCCGCCCGGCAGGGAGCAGTCAATCGATATGAATTCCTTTCACGCAACGACCATCCTTTCCGTCCGGCGCGACGGGCAGGTCGCGATCGCCGGCGACGGCCAGGTCACGATCGGCAACACGGTCATGAAGCACGGCGCCGCGAAGGTCCGGCGACTCTACGACGGCAGCATCCTTGCGGGATTCGCCGGCTCGGCCGCGGATGCGTTCGCCTTGTTTTCACGCTTCGAGGCCAAGCTCCAGGAGTTCCAGGGAAATCTCGAGCGGGCGGTCGTCGAGCTCGCGAAGGACTGGAGGATGGACAAGTACCTCCGCCAGCTGGAGGCGATGCTCATCGTCGCCAACCGGGAGAAGTCGTATCTGCTTTCCGGCACGGGCGACCTGATCCAACCCGATGACGGACTGCTCGCGATCGGTTCCGGTGGCGCGTATGCCCTTGCGGCAGCGCGCGCCCTGGTGGACAACACCGACCTCGGCGCGACGGAGATCGCCGAAAGAGCGATGAAAGTCGCCGCCTCCATGTGCATCTACACGAACGATCACCTCACCATCGAATCGCTCGACGCATGAACATCGGCGAGCGGGAGAGCTTCGAGCCCATGGTCATCAACCTTCCCGGAGAGACACTGAAAGCAGATTCCCTGACGCCCGCGCAGATCGTGGTCGAGCTCGACCGCTACATCGTCGGGCAGAATGCGGCCAAGCGCGCGGTCGCCATCGCCCTGCGCAATCGCTGGCGCCGGCAACAGCTGTCGGCCGAGCTGCGCGAGGAGATCGCGCCGAAGAACATCATCATGATCGGCCCGACCGGGGTCGGAAAGACCGAGATCGCGCGGCGCCTCGCCCGGATGACGGGTTCTCCATTCCTGAAGATCGAGGCTTCCAAGTTCACCGAGGTGGGTTACGTCGGTCGCGACGTCGAATCGATCATCCGCGATCTCACGGAGCTCGGCGTGAAGCTCGTCAAGGAAGAACGGACGCGAACCGTTCGGGCCCAGGCCGAGGCGAATGCGCGCGGGCGGTTGCTCGAGCTTCTTCTTCCGATCCGCACGAGCAGCGGCTTCAGCCCGTATGCCCCGCAGCCAGTGCCGGAAACCGACGACGCGAACCGCGACACGCGCGAAAAGATGGGCCGCTGGCTCGACGAAGGGCGCCTCGAGAGCCGTGAGGTCGAGCTCGAAGTTCGCGAGTCGGGTTTTCCCTCGTTCGAGATCTTCAGCAACCAGGGCGTCGAGGAGATGGGAGTCAACATCAAGGACATGCTGCCCGGATTGATGGGAGGGCGCACTCAGCGAAAGAAGATGAGTGTCTCCGACGCCCGGCAGATCCTCATCGCGGAGGAGTCCGAAAAGCTGATCGACCAGAGCTCCGTCGCGCGCGACGCCATCGAGCGCGTGGAACAGAGTGGAATCGTCTTTCTCGACGAGCTCGACAAGATTGCCGGGCGGGAATCGAAGCAGGGCCCCGACGTTTCGCGCGAAGGCGTTCAGCGCGACCTCCTCCCGATCGTCGAGGGAACGACCGTCAATACGAAGTACGGGATGGTCCGCACCGACCACGTCCTGTTCATCGCCGCGGGAGCTTTCCACGTCTCCAAGCCCTCGGATCTCATCCCCGAGCTCCAGGGCCGCTTTCCGATCCGCGTCGAGCTCGACTCGCTCACGGAAGAAGATTTCCAGCGCATTCTCCGCGAGCCGAAGCACGCGCTCACCCGCCAGTACCGCGAGCTCCTCTCGACCGAGTCGGTCGATCTGAGTTTTACAGACGAGGCGGTCGTGGAGATCGCGCGTTTCGCGGCGGAGGTGAACCGGAAGACGGAGAACATCGGAGCACGGCGGCTTCACACAATTCTCGAGAAGCTCCTCGACGATTACTCGTTCCGAGCCGACGAGCTGGGCGGATCGACCGTCGTGATCGATGGCGAGTATGTCCGGGACGCGCTCGCCGACCTGGTTGAAGACGTCGATCTGTCGCGCTACGTGCTTTGAGGGGCGCGGGAGTCGGTCCAGCCGCATAAAGGAGCGGCCGCTTTTCTCTCTGATACGATCCGCACCCGAGGAGGTCCCATGGGAATCGCCACGGTCAACCCTGCCACCGGAGAGACGATTCGCGAGTTCGATCCGATCACGGACTCCGATCTCGAGCGCGCTCTCGCCCTCGCCCACTCTGCTTTCCTCACCCATCGGCGCACATCGTTCGCCGACCGGTCGAAGAAAATGCGAGCCGCCGCCGGCATTCTCGAGCGGGACCGGCGATCCCTGGCCGAGATGATGACCCTGGAGATGGGCAAACCGGTCAAGGCCGCGGAGGCGGAGATCTCCAAGTGCGCCGCGGCCTGCCGCTACTACGCCGACCACGCCGTCGATCATCTCGCCGACGAGCACATCGAGACCGAGGTGCGCGAGTCGTATGTCCGGTACGAGCCGCTTGGCGCCGTTCTCGCCGTCATGCCGTGGAATTTCCCCTTCTGGCAGGTGTTCCGCTTCGCGGCTCCCGCGATCATGGCAGGCAACGTCGGCCTGCTGAAGCACGCTTCGAACGTTCCGCAGTGCGCGCTCGCCATCGAGGCGATCTTTCGGGAGGCTGGCTTCGAGGAAGGCGTGTTTCAGACGCTCCTGCTCGAGTCGAAGCGGATCGAGAAACTCCTGCGCGATCCTCGGGTGCGCGCTGCGACGCTGACCGGAAGCGAGCCGGCTGGCGCGTCAGTCGCCTCGATCGCCGGAGAGGAAATCAAGAAGGTCGTCCTCGAGCTCGGCGGATCCGATCCCTTCATCGTCATGCCGTCGGCGGATCTCCCAGCCGCCATCTCCACCGCAGTCAAGGCGCGTACAGTCAACAGCGGGCAGTCGTGCATCGCCGCCAAGCGCTTCATCGTTCATGCCGAGGTCTATGACCGCTTCCTCGACGGCTTCGTGGCCGCCATGGAACGACTGGTGGTCGGCGATCCGATGAACGAAGCAACGGACGTCGGGCCGCTTGCCTCCCCGGAGATCCTCGAGGACCTGGAAAAGCAGGTGAAGGCCACTGTCGATGCTGGAGCCCGCTTGCTCACCGGTGGCAGACGAGTCGGGGCGGCTGGAAACTTTTACGCTCCCACCGTGCTCGCCGATATCCCGCGCGAATCGCCGGCATGGTCGGAAGAGCTTTTCGGTCCCGTGGCTTCGGTCTTCCGGGTCGACGGCATCGACGAGGCGATCGATGTCGCGAATGGGACGACCTTCGGGCTCGGCTCCTCCGCCTGGACCGAAGATGAGAGCGAGCGAATCCGCTTCATCGGAGAGCTCGACGCCGGTCAGGTGTTCATCAACGCGATGGTCGCCTCGGACCCCCGAGTGCCGTTCGGCGGCGTCCGGCGCTCCGGCTTCGGACGCGAGCTCGGGCGGTGGGGAATCCAGGAGTTCGTCAACGTGAAGACCGTCTGGGTCCGTTGACGACTGCGCAGCCCACCCCTCGTCGATTCAACTAGTCGAGCCGGAAGCCGATCTTGACGGTGACCTGGTATTCAGAGAGCTTCCCGCCGTCGATCCTTCCCCTCATCCCCACGACTTCGAACCAGTCGAGGTTGTGAATCGACTCGGAAGCTTTTCGGACCGCATTGTCGGCCGCTTTGGCGAACGAATCCTTCGAGGTCCCCACGATCTCGATCATCTTGTAGCTCTTATCGGTCATTTCCCATCTCCTAAAGAAACACGAATGTTGCCGCAAATCCCGCCGCTGCCGCAACGAAGGTCAGCAGCAGGATGATGCCGAGGCTCATGAAGAAGAGTCGCTGCAATCGCAGGACCCTTTCGATCGCACGGGGCTCGGACCCCGCTTCCGAGATCGCGATGCCGTATCGATAGAGGATCCCTGCCGGAACGAGGATGAGTGGAAGGTAGAGCACCGTCGGCATCGACACGAACAGAATCTCCCGCCAACCTAAAGCCCCCAGCGACAGCAGCGCGGCGAGCGGCATGATCGCGAGCAAGGCCGCGGCGAGGAACCCGGCGAAGGCGAGAAGAAGAACCCATCCCCGGGTCTTGTGAAGCTGCTCGAGGATCGCGGGATTCGTCGCAAAGGGCGCTTCGGTCATGGGGTCGCTCCGAGGATACACCAGCCCAAGTGGCGGAGGCTTCAGCCTCCGCCGTTTCTTTTCACGCAGCTGTCCCCGCCGGAGAAGCCGGCGCAAAAGAGAGCCGAGGATTCCCTGGAGGGAGGGTGAATCGAGGAAGGAGCGAATCGGCGCGGCGGCGGGAGCAATCCCGCCGCCGCATCGGAATGTCAGATCATCAGAGGGAGCGCTTTTTCGCGCGAACGTTGCGGCGGCTGCCTTTCGGCTTGCCTCCGCCGAAGCGGTCGTCGCCACCACCGCCGCCGCCGTAGCCGCCGCCGTAGCTGTCACCACCCCAGCTGTCGCCGCCGCCGCTGGGAGGGGCGAAACCGCGGCCCTGACCACCGCCGCCGGCACCGGGACGAGGCCCCGTGCGGCGCGGACCCTCTTCTGCCGCATTCACGCGCAGAGGGCGTCCGCTGAGGTCATGGCCGTTGAACTGCTGAATCGCTTTTGTCGCGTCTTCGTCGTTCTGGTACGTCACGAACGCGAATCCACGCATCCGACCCGTTTCGCGGTCGGTCGGCAGGAAAACGTCCGTAAGCGGACCTGCCTGAGCGAACAGCTGCTCAACTTCCTCCTTCGTAGTCTTGAAATTCAGATTCCCGACGAACAGCTTGGAAGCCATCGTCTCTCCTTTCTCCGGCCGCTTTCTGCGGCCTTTCGGACTCCGG
>JBHEOL010000028.1:0-7307 GCA_046261635.1 Thermoanaerobaculia bacterium
TTCATCGCTGGTTCGCCTTCCAGGATGGGAAGGCCGTCAACTGGAGCAGCCATGGAACCCAGAGCGGATACGCGGGAGGAGGCGTCACCGAGCTGCAGGCCGGGATGAAAGTCTGGACCGGATACACGGCAGCGAAGATTCTCTACTCGTATATCGGCGTTCGCAGCGGCTCGCCGGGAGGGCTCACCGCGGCCGACGGCGTCAACGAGGTTCTGTTCAACGATCCTCTCGGCGAGATCCCCGGCAAGTGGAACGGCTCCGACGGAGTCGTCGGCACCGGAGGTTTCAACGCCGTCGTGGGACCGCGGAGCTGGACCTCGAGTTTTGCCGCTGATGCCGCCCACGCACAGAAGACCTGGAATGCTTACGACATCATCGAAGGGAACCTCGTCATCCAGGATGGCGTGAGCCCCGCCGGCGGCATCAGCAGCAGCTCGCTCGCCGAGATCATCGCGCACGAGTTCGGACATACTCTCGGTCTCGGGCACTCGAGCGATTCACTCGCGCTCATGTACGCGAGCCTTCAGGATCTGGGCGTTTTCCTCCGGCCCGACGATCAACTCGCGGCCAGGTGGCTCTATCCCGCCGACGGTAATGGCCAGCCACCCCCGCCCGCGCAGACACCACCGGCCGCGCCGTCCAACCTCGCCCTGGCCGACGCGACCAGCGCCTTCATCAAAATCCGCTGGACCGACAACGCCTCGGACGAAACCGTCCAGACGATCTACTTCCAGCCCTCGGGTGAATCGATCCGGAAGTTCTCGGACGTCTCCCCGAACGTGATCGCGGCCAACATGATGGGCCTGACACCCGGACGCTCCTACAGAGTCCACGTCACGGCGAAGAATGCTTCCGGTGAGTCCCAGCCCTCGAACACGATCGAGTTCACCGTTCCCCAGCCGAAACTCGAGGCTTCCTTCGCGATCTCTCCCAAGACGGGAACGGCGAGCATCACCCTCTTCTCCTTCTTCGACCAGTCGAAGGGGACCGTTTCGTCGCGACAATGGGACTTCGGCGATGGCTCTTCATCGACGGCAGCAAATCCCTCGCACACGTTTCAACAGCCGGGAATCTTCACGGTCCGGCTCACCGTGAAGAGCTCCGATGGTCAGAGCAGCTCGACCGCGTCGACGATCGACGTCGCGCCCGCTCCTCAGCTCGTGGCCGACTTCACCTGGTCGCCCTCACTCGTAGTCGCCTCCCTTCCCGTGCAATTCAACGATCGTTCGCTCGGATCGGCCGTCTCCTGGAAATGGGAGTTCGGCGACGGAACGGGCTCGACCGAAAGAAACCCGACGAAGACCTTCAGCGCGCCCGGCTCTCACGAGGTCATTCTGACGATCTCGAACGGACTGCAGATCTCGCGGATGGCTCGCATGGTGAGCGTGGCCGCGGGTGCCGGCGCGGAACCCGCGCTGCTCGCGGAGTTCGACGCATCGAGTTTCACCCCCAGGGTCGATCAGGCAGTCGAGCTTTCCGATCGCTCGTCGGGCAAACCCGACGGCTGGAACTGGACGTTCGGTGATGAAGGAACGTCGACGCTGCAAGATCCCGAGCACACATGGACCGCTCCCGGCACCTATACCGTGACCCTCGTGGTGCGCCGGGGCCAGAGCTCGAGTACGCGCACGCGCTCGGTCATCGTGCGCGAAGGAGTCCGGCCCCTTCGCATGACCTTGCCCGTGAGCGCGCAGACGACCGGCGCGGGCGGCACCGACTGGCGCACCGAGCTGACGGTTCACAACGCCGGTGAATCGCCGGCAGAGCTCACCCTCCGGTGGCTGCCGGATCCCGGGCTTGCGGAATTGACGCGACGGCTGACGATCGGAGCGGGACGCACCGAAGTCTGGCCGAGGGCGCTGGACGAGCTGTTCGGCATCTCTTCGGGAAGAGGAGCCATCTCGATCGAGGCGATCTCGGATCAGGAGCTTCCCGACCTTCACATCGTCAGCCGGACGTTCACCACCGACAGCCAGGGCGGGAGCTACGGCCAGGCCGTGGGGGTCATGGGAGAAACGGCAGGAACCGGGACCGAATGGCTCACCGGGGTCGAGTGGAGCCGCGATTACCGGACGAACATCGGATGGGTCAATCGCTCGAGCAGCGCGAGCCGGGTCACGTTCACGCTCACCGACTCGACGGGCGCGAACCTCGGCGATCGGTCCGTCATTGCGGCGCCAGGCGCGTTCAATCAGGCCTCCCTCGATTGGCTTTATGCCTTTCTCTCTTCGCAGCAGCGCAGCGGGATGACCCTTCGCGTGACTGCGGATCAGCCAGGCGGGATCATGAGCTACGCCTCGATCGTCGACAATCGATCGCAGGACCCGATCTTCGTCCCTGCCACGCCGCTGATTCCGGGGAGCGGGGCTCTCATCCCCGTGGTCGGAAAGACTGCCGGAGGCGGCGGAACCTTCTGGCGCAGCGATCTCACTCTTTTCAATCCGCACGGATCGCAGCTCCGGGTCGAGATGAGATTTCTCCGCGGAGAGTCGGACAATCGCTCGGCTCCGTGGAAGCAGGTGGAGCTGGCTCCTCACCGTTCGTCGACGATTCGAGACGTGATCGACTGGCTCGGGGAGGGGAATGGCAGCGGAGCGCTGGAGCTTCGATGGGTCGGGCCCGGCCCGGCGCTGATGAGCCGCACCTTCACTTCGCGTGAGTCGGACGGCGGAACGTTCGGACAGTCGATCGAACCGCTGGCTCAGGACTCTCTCGGAGCGAGGTGGGTCATCACGGGATTGCGTTCGGACTCGGGCTTCCGCACGAACATCGGACTCGTGAACGGCGGAGAAACTGCCGTGGGCGCCACGTTCGAGGCGATTCGCCCCGACGGGACGCGCCTGGCGGAGACCTTCGTGATGCTCCCTCCGAAGTCACAATCCCAGTGGGCAGCCGCGTCGCTGTTTCCGGCAGCCGATTTCGAGGACGCGGGCGCGTTCACGGTCCTCGTGAGATCGACGGGCGCTCCGACGATCTTCGCCTACGGCTCGGTCATCGATCGCGTCTCGGGCGATCCCGTCTACCTCGGCGGCAACTGAGCTCCCGCGACGATCCGCGTTCCCGCCGCTCCGTCGAGAGCCTCTCTCAGATTCTCCACGTCGGTGATCAGGACATCCCTTCCCGATCTCCGCACGAAATCGACCGAGGCTTCGATCTTCGGTCCCATCGATCCCGCCGGAAACTGACCCGCGGCCAGGTGCATCTCCGCTTCATCGACAGTGAGGACGTCGAGTTTCTTTTCAGTCGGCTTCCCGAAATCGATCGAGACCCTGTCGACCCCGGTGAGCACGATGAACAGATCCGCGTCCAGCTCGGCCGCGAGCAGGGCCGACGCGTAGTCTTTGTCGATGACCGCCTCGACACCGCGCCACTGACCGTCACGTCCCCGAATGACGGGGATCCCTCCTCCACCGGCAGCGATCACCACCGAGGCTCCTTCGAGGACCTTTGAAATCGACTCGACGTCGAGAATCCTCATCGGTCTCGGAGAAGGTACGACCTTTCTCCAGCCACGGCCGGAATCCTCCCGCACCGTCCAGCCGAAGTCGCGGGCCAGCGCCTCGGCGCGATAACGGGTGAAAAAGGGACCAATGGGTTTGGTCGGTCGCTTGAAGGCAGGGTCGGCGGGATCGACCTCGACTTCGCTCAGGATCGTCACGACGCTCGAGGGAAGACCGACGGCTTCGAGCCGGTTCCTCATGGCCTGCTGAAGCATGAAGCCCATGGAGCCTTCGGTCTGCGCGACGGCGACATCGAGGGACTGTGGCGGGATCTTCGTCGAGGCTTCCTCCGCCTGAATGAGGATGTTTCCAACCTGCGGGCCGTTGCCATGCACGATCACCAGCCGGTAGCCGTGGCGGACGATCTCGGCGAGCCAACGGGCCGCCTGCCGGGCCCGCCCGATCTGTTCTTCCTGGGTCCCACGGTCTTCGGGGCGCAGGAGCGCGTTGCCGCCGAATGCGATGACGGCGATCGGTGCGTCGTGATTCATGGGGAGTCGGTCACTCCTCGAGCGCTTCTCTCTCGAGCGGCATGGTCATGCAGTGAGGACCGCCACGTGCGCGGGACAGTTCGTGACCCTGAATCTGGATCGCGTACTTCCGGTCCGTCCAGGTCTCGAGCTCCACGCGGCCGAGGAGAATGTCGTCTTCATAGATGATGTGGTATCCGTGCCGATCCAGCTCCTCGGCAGTCTTCACGTTTCGTTCGTACAGAATGATCATCCCGGGGGCGAGGGCGAAGGTGTTCGCACCATCGGTCCACTGTTCGCGCTGCTGGTCGATCAGATCGCCCCCACCGCACGGAATCGGCTCGAGCTCCATCCCCTGTTTCGCCAGCGCCGCAAGGAGTGACGGAACCGACTTGTAGACGAGCTGTCTCCGGGTCAGATCGAGCTCGTAAACGTCCGCCTCCTCGGCTCCCCCCTCGAGGATGACCGGAGGATAGACCAGGCATTCGTGATGGTTTGTGATCGTGAATACCGTATCGAGGTGCATATAGGAACGCTTCTGCGGAATCTCGACGACGATGATCGTCTTGACGTCGGAGCGGTTCTCCCGAAGCGATTCGGCGAGTCGCTCGATGCCGGCGCGATTCGTCCTCTCGGTCACGCCGGCCAGCAGCAGGTCCCTGCGCACGACCAGAACGTCGCCACCTTCGAGGGTCGGCCGCCTTCGCGCCGCAGCAGCCGTCTTCGGCCAGGGATCCTCGTGATGATCCATCCAGAAAAGGTCCCGCTCGCGGAAGGCGGGGTGGAACCCGAACACGTAGCGCGAAAGGAGCGCTTCCCTTCTCCTCGCTTCCGTCGCCATCGCTGAGATGACCACGCCATCGCTGAGCACGACCTGTGGATCGCGCATGAAGAACAGATTCGGGACGGGTGTGAGCTCGAACGAGTGGGCCAGCGTCTTGCTCCGCCGCGGTGCCTCGATGCCCGAGATCAGCAGGTGCGCCAGCTCGCCGGACGGAAGATCGTGAAGCTTCGAGAGCGTCTTCTTCGCGAGCGGCTCACGCATCGCGAAGTCGGCCAGGATCTCCCTCCGGACCTCATCGTCCTCGAACGTCTCTTCGAGCAGATCCTTGATGTCCAACACTTCGTCCGCGACCTGGCGGATCACCTGCTGGAACTTTCGATGCTCTTCGCGCGCGACCTGCCCGTAAAGGATGTCGTCGAACAGCAGCTGCTCCATCATCGAAGGCATCATCAGGTCGATCTCCCGGCCCGGAAGATGGACCAGGACAGTCTTGAGGCGGCCGATTTCACTCGTGACACTGAGCTTCATTCGCGCGGGATTCTATCCCATGCACCCTGCCGCCTCCCGGCAGGGAACGAACCGTTTCTCTCGCCTCACACTCCGGCACGCAGGGCGGCGTAGAACCCGGCCAGCCGGGCCGCGGCCGCCGGGTACCGGGAAGGCTCGGTCGCCCGCGCGCACTCGTCCACCTCGACCCGCTCCCGGCCGCTCAGGAGCGCATCGCAGACGGCGGCCGCGGCCTCGGGAGTCGACGCCCGGGCCAGCAGCCGGTCGCCGAGGGTCCCCAGCAGCTCTCGCACGCCGAGGATCGGGTACGACACCACAGGCGTGCCGCACGCCATGGCCTCGAGGATCGCCCGGTGACCCTCGTCCGAGCCGGAGGCCGTGAACAGCATCAGATCCGGCGTCTGCAAGTGCTCGACGAGCTCCTCTTCCTGGTAGCCGGCCCAGATCACCGCCTCCGCGATGCCGAGCGCCCGCGACAGCTCTTCCAGCGCGGGGCGGTGGGACCCTTTCCCGATGACCAGGAGCCGCGCCTCCGGGTGAGTACGCGTCACGATCCCCAGGATCCTCAGCGCATCCTCGAAGCCACGTCCGGGCGCTACTTTGCCGATGATTCCGAGCAGAGGAATCCCTTCCGGAATCCCGTAGCGGGGGCGAACTCCACGACCTGGCACGAACACGGTTTCATCGACGGGCGGGGGGGTGAACGTGACTGGCCAGCCGGAGAGCGCTGGGGCTCCGGGGAACGTCGCATTGATCACGCAGATCCCGGCGGTGCGGCTCAGCAGCCACCGGGTCACCGGGTCTCGCCGCAGCGTCCGCTTCGAGTGGAAGGTCCGGACCAGGAGGACGTGGTTGAGCTCGCGGACAGCAAGACGGGCGAGCCAGTGATCGTGGGTCTGATGGGCATGAATGACCGTAACGCCGGTTCGCTCGACGAGGTCGCGAAGCCGGCGTGCTTCTTGGACGGCCGAGATCGGATTCTGCTCCCGCCCGAGCACTGGATGAGTGAAGGCGAGCCCGCGGACCCTCCGCTCGAGCCCTCCTCCTCCGACGTATCCGTAATGGGACTCGAGACCGTACCGGCGGAGCGCCTCGACCTCGGCCAGCGCCGGTGCGGCCGCGCCAGTCCACCGGTCAAACGATGCGAGGTGAAAGATGGTCTCGGCGGAGGATGCCACGTCTCTCGCTTTCTCCCGAACGGCCCTGTTCCCATGCGTCCCCGGCGTGGAGAATCGCATGATAAACTACGTCGCGCCATGCCGGTCGACACCGAGCTTCTCGAGATTCTCGCCTGCCCTCTCTGTAAAGACGAGGTCAAAGTCGTCGCGCTCGACGAGCCCCGGCGCACCGAGCTTCGCGACCGCTACCGCGACAAGTTTCGCGGTGAGGAGCCGGTCGTCGAGGAAGGTCTTCGATGCGTCCGTTGCGGCCGGATCTATCCGGTGGTCAGCGACATCCCCGTGATGCTCGTCGAGGAGGCGATTCTCGAATCGTAGTCCGGTGAGTCTTTTCGACCGGATCACTCCATTCCTTCCCGAGTCCCGCCCCCTCCGCGTCGCCTTCGTCGCCTATCTCGGCCATATCCTCGGCCAGGGGTGGATCGGGGCTTCCGAGTCCCTGCTGGGGATCTCCCTCATCGCGGCCTTCGTCGCCTGGCGCCGCGGCGAAGTGCGGATCCCTTTTCACCCGGTCTACCTTCCTCTCGCCGTTTTCGTTCTCGTGTCCTTTGCCTCCGCGGCCGCATCCGACCGGCCGTGGACCTCCCTCCGGAACGCCAACGAGTTTTTCCCTTTTCTGGCTTTCCCTCTCGCGCTCGTGCTTTACACCTCGGTGAAGGGCTCTGCCAGGGCCGGGTTCACGGCTCTTCTCGTTCTGGCGGCCGCGCAGTCCGGGATCGGGCTGATTCAGTATGTCTTTTTCGGTGGAAACGATATCGAGGGGCGGATCGCCGGCACGACCGCGCACGTGATGACGTACTCCGGGATCCTTCTTCCACTCTCGCTTCTCTCGATCCGCATGGCCAGGACGCGAAAACTGGCCGTCGCG
>JBHEOL010000038.1:0-24176 GCA_046261635.1 Thermoanaerobaculia bacterium
GTGGCCGGTGGCGTGTGGACCTACCCGTTGGTCGTTCCCAGCAACGTCCAGTTCGAAACCGAGACGTGCACCGACCTCGGTGCCGAGGGCGAGCGGTTCATTCCGACCGCTCTGACGGTCCAGTTCGAGAACGTGACGACCGGATGCGACGATTCGCTGACGGACGGTCTGATCGTCAACCCGCTCGATGACTCCTGCAGGATTCCGCCAGCTCAGGCGACAGCCGAGCCGGGAGCGCTCACATTCACCGACGTCACCGTTGGCGCCAACTCCACGCAGGCAGTGACCGTCACCAACACGGGCGGGGCTCCACTCACCGTCGCATCCATTTCCGAGATTGCGGATTCCGACGGCTACTACACGGTGAATACGGGCAGCTGCGCGGCGAACACCGTTCTTCCCGCCGAGGCGAGTTGCTCGTTCTCGATCACGTATGCGCCATTGGCCGCGGGAAGCCATTCAGCCACTTACCAGGTCAACACCGATGCGAACGATCCGATCATCTCGGCCAGCGGTACGGCCGTTCCATGATCTGGTTACAGCGATAGTCGAGACTCTGGCCGTCCCGAATGGGCGGCCAGAGTCGTCTCCGGTTGCAGCAATCGCGGATAGTCGCCAGAATACGCTTCCGTCATGCCCGATCAGAATCCGTTCAGTCCCAAGATCGAGGACCTGAAGGCCAGGGTCCGGCTCGACCCCAAGTCGCGCCTGTTCCTCCCCCTGGCGGAGGAGTTGAGAAAGGCCGGCCGTCCCGATGAGGCGGAGGCCGCTCTTCGAAGCGGGCTCGAGCACCACTCGTCGTACCTCTCTGCCTGGATCAGCCTGGGCCGCTGCCTGATCGAGCGGGGGGCCCGGCGCGAGGCGACCACTGCCCTGATGAACGCCCTCGCGATCGATCCGGGCAACGTCGTCGCCGCCCGTCTCCTCGCCGACAACTATCTCGCCCTCGGTGAAAAAGTCGAGGCCATCAAGAAGCTCAAGCTCGTTCGCGCGCTTCTCCCCTCCGATGACTCGATCGAAGAGGCGATTGCCTCGCTCGAGAGGGAGCTCGGGGAGGCGCCGCCGCCCGCAGGCTCGAGCGCCTCCTCCAGGGCCGAGCAGGAGCCCGTTTCCGAGCCGCCGGCCTCCGAGGAGCAGGCGACCGGTGACGCCTCTCTTCCCGACCACGGCGAGCAACCGCGGGAAGGGAACGGCCCGGCCGTCCCCGGGGCGGATCGAAGCGGACCCTCCGCAATGCAGGTCGCGGCGTCGCAGCCCTTCTTTCTCCAGGGCGGAGAGCAGGATGACGACCGGGAAGAGGGACCGTCGATCCGGGAGGATGAACGGGAGCCGGCAATCGAGGCCTCCTCCAAGAGTGATTCGGCGTTCCCTTTCGGGCGCGCGGACCGGGACGAGGAAGTGGATGGGCGTACTGCCGACAAGGAGCCCGAACCGTTCGAAGAACACGCGGATGACGATCTGTTCGGCGGGTCTCCTCCCCCCGAATCTCCCGGGGCCGACCAGGAGGACGTGGTGCCGGCCGCAGCTCCGATCGATTCGCATACCTCGACCTTGACGATGGCCGACCTCTACGCGCGGCAGGGACACACCGAGGCGGCTCGCGACATTTATCTCCGGATCCTGGATCGAGACCCTTCGAACGAAGAGGTGAGGCGGAAGCTGGACCTGCTCGGAGATGCTCGGCCGCCCGAGGTCAGCGCACCTGACGAGGGGCGAGCGGAGGCGGTGAGAAAGCTCGAGAGCTGGCTTCAGAAAGTGGGGCCCAGGTGAACTTTCGAGCGGTTCTCGAAGAAATCCTGGAAAGGGTCGAAGGGGCGAAGGCGATCAGCCTGATCGGCCTCGACGGAATCGCGATCGACTCGGTCAACCCCGGAGGTCTCCCTCTCGAGGGGCTTTCGGCCGAGTTCACCTCGATCGTGAAGGGGCTGAATGTCTCCAACACCGAGCTGGAAACCGGCGAGGTGCGCCAGCTCGCGGTCGCGACCGGGCGATACGTAACCTTCCTCTCCGCGGTGACTTCCGACTACTTCATCCTCATGATACTGTCAGCCGACGGCAACTACGGCCGGGCCCGGTTCGAGCTGTTACGGGCAAAAACCAGACTACAGGACGAGTTGAGCTGACGTGGCCTTCCTAACGTTCAAGGAAATTCTGGAACTGATCGATCGCGTCGCCGAGCGGGGGATCTCCGCCGTCGAGGTGGAATCCGCGGGGATGAAAGTCCGCGTGGAAGGAAAAAGGAGCGAGGTCACTCCGCCCCGGGGGGGCGAGTCGCAGAGTCATGCGTCGCCGGCCCCTGCAGCAGCCCCTTCGGCCGGGTCTGATGCCACCGCGACCGAAGTCGCGGAGGCTGAGTCGGAGGAAGGGCTGCACGTCATCACCTCGCCGATCGTGGGGACGTTCTACCGGACGCCGAATCCGGAAGCCGAGGCGTTCGTGTCGGTCGGCAGCCGGATCACGAAGGGGCAGGTTCTCTGCATCGTCGAGGCGATGAAGCTGATGAATGAAATCGAAGCGGAGGTAGAAGGCGTGATTACGCGGATCTACCCCCAGAACGGCCAGCCCATCGAGTACGGAGAGAAGCTGTTCGCCGTTCGCCTCTCCTGAACGCGCGCAAGCCTGGAGCACCGGCCTGGGGCCGCACGCGAGCGGGCCTGAGGGACCGATCCGATCATGATCTCGAAAATTCTCGTAGCCAACCGGGGCGAAATTGCCCTCCGCATCATACTCGCCTGCAAGGAGATGGGGATCCGCACGGTCGCCGTTCACTCGGAGACCGACAGCGAGTCACTTCACGTGCGCTACGCGGACGAAGAAGTCTGCATCGGCCCGGCGGCGTCGCGGCTGAGCTACCTCAACATCTCGAGCATCGTCGCCGCCGCGGAGATCACGGGCGCGGATGCGCTGCACCCCGGCTACGGATTTCTGGCCGAGAATGCCGGATTTGCCGAGATCCTCGGCGAGTGCAACATCCGGTTCATCGGGCCCACGCCGGAAGCGATCCGGCTGATGGGCGACAAGGCGAAAGCGCGGACGACAGCCGTGGAGGCCGGCGTGCCGATTCTTCCGGGAAGCGACGGGCCGGTGAAGAGTCACGCCGACGCGCTCGAGGTCGCGCAGTCCATCGGCTTTCCCATCATTCTGAAGGCCTCCGCAGGAGGAGGCGGGCGCGGAATGCGGATCTGCATGAATGCGGATCAGCTCCAGTCGGCGTGGGAGACCGCGCGCAATGAGGCCGAAAGGGCTTTTGGCGTCGCCGACGTCTACATTGAGAAGTACCTGCTCGAGCCCAGGCACATCGAGTTCCAGGTTTTTGGCGACCATCACGGCAATGTCATCCATCTCGGGGAGCGGGAGTGCTCGATCCAGAGACGGCACCAGAAGATCATCGAGGAATCGCCATCGCCAGTGATGAATGAGGATCTGCGGAAGCGGATGGGCGAGGCGGCGATCAAGCTCTGCCGGCACGTCAACTACACCAATGCGGGAACGATCGAGTTTCTCGTCGAGGGCGATGAGTTCTACTTCATGGAGATGAACACGCGGATCCAGGTCGAGCATCCGGTGACCGAGGCGGTGACCAGCGTCGATCTCGTGAAGGAGCAGATCCGCATCGCCAACGGTGAACAGCTCTCGGTCAGGCACGACCTCCGGCTGCGCGGACATGCGATCGAGTTCCGGATCAACGCGGAAGATCCTGTCACCTTCGCGCCCAACCCGGGGAAAATCACGGCCTTCCACGCGCCGGGGGGGCCCGGGGTGCGGATCGATTCGGCCGTGTACGCGGGGTGGGTGGTGCCGCCTCACTACGATTCCCTGATCGCCAAGCTGATCGTCCACGGGAAGGACCGGGCTGAAGCGCTTGCGCGGGGACGCCGCGCGCTCGAGCTGTTCACGATCGAGGGCGTCAAGACCTCGATTCCGCTGCATCTGGCGATCCTCGACGATCCCCGCTTTCAAGAGGGCGTGTTCTCCACCAAGTTCATGGACGACTTTCTCAAGAGGAAGTGAGGCGTCGGATCACCGATGCGACTGCGGCGAGAAGAAGTCCCCCCGATCTATGCTCTCACGCATCCTTTCTCCGGATGGACCGCGGCGCAGCTGGTGCGCGAACTGGTTGGCGCGGGGGCGCGCTGGGTGCAGATCCGCGAGAAGTCCGCGACCGATGCCGCTCGTCACGAGGACCTGCACTCGATCGCGGCTTCGCTGCCGAGCCTGGTCCGGCTGTTCGTCAACGACCGGGTCGATCTCGCACTCGCATGCCGGGCCGACGGGGTCCACCTGGGCGACGAAGATCTCCCCGTGGTCGAAGCCCGGAGGATCGCAGGTGAGGAGCTCCTGATCGGGTACTCCACGCATTCGGTCGAGGAGGCGCTCGCCGCCGCCTCCCGCCCCGAAATCGATTACGTTGCCATCGGCCCGATCTTCTCCTCTTCCACGAAGACCGTTCGGGAACCTCTCGGAACCCGCCCGATCGAGCAGATCCGCCTCGGGACCGACAAGCCGCTGATTGCAATCGGAGGGATCGGGCCTGAGAACATCGGCGAGGTGCTTCGCGCGGGCGCGGACTCGGCGGCGGTCATCGGAGCGATTTACTCCGAGGGGTCGATCCGCGACGCGCTCGGACGGCTCCATGATGCGGTGGAGCGGGCTCGATGAAGATTTATCTGGTCGGATTCATGGGCTCGGGCAAGACCACGATCGGCCGAGAGCTCGCCTCCCGTCTCGCAACACCTTTCTTCGATCTCGACGAACTGGTCGAGTCGGCCGAGCAGATGAGCATCAAGGAGATCTTCGCCGACAAGGGTGAGCCCCACTTCCGCAAGCGCGAGCGCGAGCTCCTCAAAACCACGAAGTGGCTCGAGCATGGTGTCATCGCCACCGGAGGCGGAACCTTCACGTTTGATGAGAACATCCAGTTCATCAAATCCGAAGGACTATCCCTCTATCTCTCGGCTCCTTTTCCTCTTCTTCAGTCGCGTATCGGCGAGAAGGCCGCCGAGCGTCCGCTGTTTCGCGATGAGAGCGCGACCCGGGAGCTCTACCAGCAGAGACTCCGGTACTACAAACTCTCCGACCTCACCCTCGAGATCAGGGATTGCGAGACCATTCGTGAAGCGGTGGAGCGCGCGCTGCTGCTGCTTCCCACCTCCGCCCGAAGAGGCGGCTCTTGAAGATCCTCCTCGTCAGCGACATCCATTCGAATCTTCCGGCGCTTCGCGCCGTGTTCCGCGCCGTGCAGCGAAAGAAGATTCCGGTGACCGTCTGCCTGGGCGACATCGTCGGCTACGGAGCTCAGCCCAACCAGGTTCTCGACCTGCTTCAAAGAAGAAAGGGCGAGAAGGTCTTCATCCGCGGGAATCACGACAGAGTCGGTAGCGGGGCGGGCGACCCGCTCGGATTCAACCATCCCGCGCGCGAAGCGGCAATCTGGACCCGGACCCGGCTGACCCCGGCCAACCGGGCCTTCCTCCTCGGGATGACCGTCGGACCCCTCGCATGGGGGGATCTCCTCTTCTGCCACGGGTCGCCAGGCGATGAGGACGAGTACATCTTCTCCGACTCGGTCGCGCGGAGCGCGTTCGCGGAGACCGATGCGCGTGTCGTTCTATTCGGCCATACGCACCTTCCCAGCGTGTTCCGGCTTTCCCCCGATGGAGAGATCGCGGGGGACGTCATTGCGGGCGAGGCGACCGTGGAGTTGCAGCAGGGCTGGCGCTACCTCGTGAATCCGGGGTCGGTGGGGCAGCCGCGCGATCGCGATCCCCGAGCCTCCTTCGCGATCCTCGACGAGAAGCGCATTTCGTTTCGCAGGGTCGTCTACCCGGTCGCCGAGGCGGGTCGCGCGATCAGGGCTGCCGGACTTCCCTCGATCCTCGCCGACCGGCTCCTCGCAGGCTTCTGAGGCCCGCCGCAGCAAGCGCTCCCGGGTGCGGGCTGTCCTCCCGAAGCGACGGAGTGTCCTCTTTCGAGGTTGCTTCCCGAGGGTGGCCATGTGGCCCTTTGCCCGTAAGTCTTTGAAGATGCGGGCCAAACAGTCCACTCCGGCTCGGCACGCCGACCGCAAAAGAAGGAGTCGGCGGTTCGCCCCCGCCCCGGAGATGCCATGAAACGAGCCGTGATCCTTTTCGCCATCCTCTTCGCCGCCGCCAGCGTATTCGCGGCCGACCAGTCGTACATCAGTTACGACGACGGCCAGTCGATCGTCCGGCAGAACTTCGACTCGCGGGAGCTCGAGGCCCGGGTGAACATGCCGGTCTTTCCTGGGGACGAGGTCATCACGGCCCGCCGCGGGCGAACCGAGATCCGGCTCGCGGACGGCAACGTGGTGGTCGTCGACCAGGACAGCCATCTGCAGCTGTCCGCGATCGCGAACTCGTACGAAGGGACCGACGCCCAGTCGATCGCGACCCTTCGTTATGGCTCCGTGATCGTTCACAATCCCGCTGACGACATCCAGCCATTGAGACTCGACACGGGCGTCGCATCCTACGTTCTCCTGACCGATGGAATCGTCGCTGTCGGCACCGGCGAGCGTCAGCGCGACGACGTCCACGTGCTGAGCGGCGCTCTCGAGATCCGCACTCAGAATCGCACCTATCGGCTGCGGGCGGGCGAGAGTGCAGGGGTTGATGTCGAGGGGATCTACGACATCCAGGCTGCGAGCGGAAGCGAGACGGGATTCGAGCGGTGGTATCTGAACCGGATCGATCGCTACTCGCGCGGCTCGAGCCGCTATCTCGATTCGAGGCTTTCCTATGTCGAGGCCGACCTGTCCGATCACGGCAGCTGGGTTTACGCCGGAACGTATGGATGGGTGTGGCGTCCTGATGTCGCGAGCGGATGGCGTCCCTATTACAACGGGCGCTGGGTTCGTGGGCCCTGGGGCGGCCTGGTGTGGTCGTCCTACGAGCCTTGGGGATGGGGCCCGTACCACTACGGGCGATGGGCGTGGGAACCGATGTACGGCTGGTTCTGGTCGCCGGGATCGCTTTACGCGCCGGCGTGGGTCTACTGGTCCTTCGGTCCCAGCTACATCGGATGGTCTCCGATCGGCTGGTACAGCTGCTTCCGTCCCTACCAGCCGTGGTATTACGGACGCTCGGGATGGAGCTCCAGCTTCGGAGTCGGTTTCTACGGTCAGATCCGCCTGACGGGGACCGACCTCTCCGGATGGACCTTCATGGATTCCGGACACGTGGTCTCGCACAGGGTCGACCGCGCCGCGCTGACGACGGACCGCATTCGCCAGCGGCTGGCTCGCGAGGGAGACAAGGCCGTGTTCGCGAGCGGATCCCCGCGCTTCACGAAAGATGAAATCAGAGATCCGCAGGCTGCGCTCGGGAATGTAGTCCGCCGCAGTCTCGGAGGTGGTACCGGCACAGAAGGCTCGGGGTCGCTTTCGGATCTGACGCCCTTTTTCCGGCGCGATCCCGAGCTTTCGCCGGAGGTCCGGCAAACGCTTTCGCGGCCCGGGCTGACTTCGGCCGTTCGCCGGACCATCACCGATCTGCCGAATCCCGCGAGCGACCGGGCGCCCGCCGCCGTCCGGACAGGAGAGACCACGCAGGCTCCTTCAGGCGTGATCCGGCGAACTGCTCCCGGCGCCTCGACCCCCGCACCGACCGTGGACACGAGGTCCAGGGTGATCGGCCGCACGCCCGCCGCCACCACCCCGGAAACCGAGCGCCCGGGAACGATCCGGCGTACTGCACCCGATGCCGGTTCGGTCCGCACACGGCCAACCCCCGCTGCACCCCCGGCTTCCCAGCCCGAACAGAGCCCGGGAAGCGTGAGAGCCCGGCCATCAGCGCCGGCCTCGCCGGCGCCAGGCACCCTCGATCGCACCGAGCCGAACCAGCTTCGGAGCGGTGAAGGCTGGCGCGCTCGTCCGACCGTGCCGAGAACGGGCACCGCGCCACGATCGACTGAATCGGATTGGCGTCAGGCATCGCCGGCCCGCCCCTCGAACGACTCCGGGCGAGCCGACGCGCCGGATCGGAACGCTCCGGTCCCCCGCCGGGTGATCGACAGCATCGGAGGCGCCCGGATGGTTCCGGGACGCACTTCCGGCAGCGGAGACCGGGTACAGGCACCCTCGCCGCGCTCGACCCGATCGGTCGCCCGCCCATCTGCGTCGCCGCGCTCGACCGGATCGGTCTCGAGGCCGTCTTCGTCGTCCCGGTCCACCGGATCGGTTTCGAGGCCGTCCGCCTCGCCTCGGTCCAGCGGAACGGTTTCACGGCCGTCCCCGGCGCCTCGCTCGTCCGGCAGCTCTGCCTCGAGGCCATCGAGAAGCGCGCCGGCTCCCAGATCGACATCCTCCGGATCGTCGGAATCACGCTCCGGGACGGTCAAGCGCGATCAGTGATCTGATCCCTGAAGAAGGGTCCAGGCGGGCCGCCTCGGGGGCAGCTACAATGCCTCCGATGGCGGCCGCACTCCTTTTCATCTTCTACTGTTTCGAGGCCGGTCTGTTCTTTCTTGCCGTTCCCTGGACCCGTTTCTGGGTCTCGAATCCCCTCCTGCTCTCCACGGACCTGGTCGCCGCCGTCACGATGAACGGTTTCTTCCGAGGCTTCGTTTCCGGGTTCGGAGCCATCCATCTCATCGTCGGCGTTCGCGAGCTGATGAGACTGTTCGGCCGCAAAGGCGAAGGTCCGGCTTGAGGGCCTTCGCCATCGCAGCGATCGATCGGGAGCCGGACGACGCCTTCTTCGAAACGATCGCAGAACTCTCCTCGGCCGGCGTCGATTTCCTCCTGCTGCGGGACAAGACACTGCCGGCTCCGAGGCGCTGGCGTGCAGCGGAGCGCTGCCGGACGCTGATCCGGCCACCGGCGGTGTTCCTGGTCCACGGCTGGGTGGACCTGGCCCGGGCGGTGGAAGCCGACGGAGTTCATCTGCCGTCCGACGGGCCTCCGGTGGAAGCAGTTCGCGAGGTAGCGGGGGGGCTGATCGTCGGGAGGTCGTGCCATTCGGTCGCAGAATGCGCACGAGCGGCCGATGAGGGGGCCGACTATGCGCTCCTGGGTCCCCTGTTTCCTCCCCGCTCCAAGCCGGGGGAGCGGCTCGTCAGTCGCGAGGATCTCGTGGAAGCCGCTAAACTGGGAGTCGATATCTATGCCCTGGGCGGACTCTCGATGGAGAATCTGCATGTGTTGAGCGGTTCTGGAGTGGCCGGCGTGGCGGCCGTGTCTCTGTTTCTCGCTGACCGACCTCTCGATCCGATCATGGAGGCTATACGACGACTGTGAGGCGACCGAACCTGGTTGTGCCGCTGCTTCTGTCGGCGCTGCTTCTGGCGGCGTATTACTTCGTCAGGCGGAATCCGATCCCGTTCCATGAATCGGCCGACGTCCGGGAGAGATTGTTCGGCTCCGACCTCAAGGTTCTCGAGTTCGCCGTCGTTGTTTCGCTGATCATTTTAGGCGTCCGGCTTTTCGATTATCTTGCTTTCGATTTTTTCTTCCAGATCAGGCGGAGGGAGGCGGCTCCCAATCTCCTCCGGCAGATCATCTCATTCGTGCTGTACCTCGGGCTGATCGCGTACGCGGCAGGCGAGATTCTGAACGCGAACGTCACTGGCGTATTGCTCGGCGGAACGGTTCTCGCCGCGGTTCTCGGCCTGGCGATGCAGGACACGCTGGGAAACCTGTTCGCCGGAATCGCGATGCACATCGAGAAGACCTTTCATGTGGGCGACGTCGTGCGGGTCAAGGATATTTTCGGGACGGTCGAATGGGTGAGCTGGCGCGCGACCCGGATCCGGACGCCGGAAAACAACGTCGTGATGGTGCCGAATTCGGTTCTGGCTCGCGAGGCGATGGAGGTCTTTCCCAGCGACAACCTGAACGCCAGGCTCGTGCGTGTGACGGCCGGGTTCGAGCATCCACCGGCGCGGGTGATCTCCATCCTCGAGCGCGCGTGCCACAACCTGGAACACGTAGCCACGGAGATTCCCGCACTCGCGCGCGTCGGTGAGTTCGGTGAATACGGAACCGTCTACGAGGTGAAGTACTGGACCAGGCAGTACCAGCTGCGCGAGACCATCGACGCCGAGGTTCGAAGGGCGATCTGGTACGCATTTCGACGCGCGGGCATCCCGCTGCCATTTCCTGTACGATCGATTGCGCCTCTGCGGCAGGCGAAGATCGAGGGATTTTCCGATCAGAAGCTCGCCGAGCGCATTGCCAATGCCGACTTTCTCGCCCCGCTGTCGGATGAGGAGCGGCAGGTGCTCGTCGAGGGGACGATGGTGGAAGTGTTCGGGAGAGGAGAGACGATCCTGAGCGCGGGAGAGTCGGGAAGCTCCATGTTTCTCATCGACGAAGGACTCGTCTCGGTGAGGCGTTCCGAAGATGAAGGGGGAGGCGAAATCGCCAGACTCGGCGCCGGTCAGACGTTCGGGGAGATGGCGCTTCTGACGGGCGAACCGAGAGGGGCGACGGTCATTGCGCTCACGGACGTGGTTGCATTCGAGATCGGGAAGCGGAGCCTTCAGCCGATTCTCAAGGAGAATCCGGGCCTGGTCGAGTCGATCTCACGGATCGTGCTCGATCGCAAGTCGAATGCCCCATCCCGGAGTGAAGCGACCGATCCTCACAAGACGATGCTGGGGCGAATCGCGAACTGGTTCGGACTCTGATGGAAACCGTTCTACTGGTCGAAGACAAGGAATCGCTCGCGACGATGGTTCGCGAGGCGATCGAGCCCGAGGGGTTCGAGGTCGAGTGGGTCGCGAGCGGCTCCGAGGCCATGCGGCGGATCGGCTCCGGACGGCGCTGGAGCCTGATCCTGACGGATCTCCGCCTGCCGGGAGCCGACGGGATCGAGATCCTCCGCGCGGCCAAAGACGTCGACTCGCAGATTCCGGTGATCGTGATGACCGCTTACGGGACCATCGAGCAGGCTGTCGAGGCGATGAAGCTCGGAGCATGGGACTTCATTCAGAAGCCGGTCGACATCGACTACCTGATTCTCCTGATGCGGAGAGCCGTCGACCACCGAGCGCTCCGGTCCGAGAACCTGCTTCTGAAGGAAGAGTTCCAGAAGCGTTTCGGTCTTCCCGCGATCGTGGGAGACTCGGCCCCTCTTCAGGAGGTTTCGCGCCAGATCCAAAAGGTGGCTCCAACCGACTCCAGCGTTCTTCTCATGGGTGAATCGGGAACGGGCAAAGAGCTGTTCGCCCGAGCGATTCACTCCCTGTCGAATCGGAACCGGCGCCCCTTCGTCGCGATCAACTGCGCGGCGATTCCGGATACGCTGATCGAGAACGAGCTGTTCGGTCACGAGAAGGGTGCCTACACCGGGGCGGGATCCAGGCAGGTCGGGAAGTTCGAGCTGGCTCATGGCGGGACCGTGTTCCTCGACGAGATCGGCGAGCTGGCGCTCTCGGTCCAGTCGAAGGTGCTGCGCGTCATTCAGGAGCGGAAGTTCGACCGGATCGGGGGGAGCCGGGTCATCGAGGTCGACGTCCGGATCATCTGCGCGACCAATCGGAATCTGGAAGCGGCCGTTCGTGAAGGCCGTTTCCGCGACGACCTGTTTTTCCGCATCAACGTGTTTCCGGTGACGATCCCGCCGCTGCGGGCTCGGAAGGAGGACCTCGACCCCCTGGCAAGGTACTTCGCCGATCGTTTCGGGAGAGAGTTCGGCCGGGAGCCGCTCTCGATCTCCGAAGACGCGTGGGAAGCGATCCGGAGCTACGATTGGCCGGGCAACATACGCGAGCTCGAAAATGCCATCGAGCGCGCCGCGATCCTCTGCGAAGGGAGCGTGATCGTGGCAGCGGACCTTCGCCTCGGGCCATCGGCGGGGCGCCATTCCGTCCGGGATACTTTCGATCTGTCCGGAACGCTCGAGCAAGTCGGGTCGAAAGCCCTGGAGATCGTCGAACGGGCGAAAATCGAAGAGATTCTGAAGGAGACTTCCGACCGGCAGGGCGCAGCCGAGCGCCTCGGCATCAGCGTCCGGGCGCTCGCCGCGCGGCTCCGCCAGTATGATATGGAGAACGAATGAGCGATCCGATTCCGACCGCCAAGGATGTCGTGCGTTACCTCAACGCGCGCTTCGAAGAGCGAGGGCTGCCCTATCGCCTTCAGCATCTGGCCGTTCTCCCTTACGTCAACCCGATGTGGATGGCGAACTGGGACGCCCCCCAGCTCGAGGACGCTCCCGAACGCGAGATCATCGACGAGGAACTGAGGGAGGCGCGCTGGCGCTACCCGCAGATCCTCGATGAATTCTGACCGCCCTCATCCCGAGTCGGCGCAGGGAAGGAAGGACGTTGCTCGTCCGCGATCCGGGCGCCGACGAGGCCACACTGCGGCTCCGCCCAGGACGACGACACTCGCGCGAATTTGCGATTCAGTTCGCCCCGGATGGCGGTGGCACGTCGAGCATCCTCGCGAGCCACCCCGCGATCGAGGTCTGAGCGATCGCATCCGCCAGGGTCCCGGCCGATGGACCTCTGGCAGCCACGATGGCATGCATGGACCGATGGTGGCTCAGGTAGCCGTGCTGGCCGTAGTAGCTGGACGGGGAGAAGATCTCTCCCGTGGTCGAGTTGGTGAAAGCGAATCCTGGGACGAGCCAGGCCTGAATCCGTCCCGACCTGACGTGCGCCTCGGGTCCGGTCGCCTCGACCCGGTCGAAGGCGGTCGCTCCGTCGGGGGTTCGCAGCGCCTTCAATCGATCGACCAGTTCTTCGACTTCCCCGGGCCTGTCGGGCCCGAACGAGTGGAATGTGGAGAACGAGGCGGACGAGTAGGCGGCCCACCGTGTCCCGGCCGAGAGCCGGCCGTTCTCGTCCGCCGAGGCGTAACCCCAATCGAGGAGCAGCCGGTTGATGCGCATCATGGTGTGGAGAGGAGCCATTCCGTGATCGGACACGATCACGAGATTGTCGGAAGGCGCCACGGCGGCATTCATCCGCGCGAGTGCGACATCGAAGACTCGATGTGCGTGGAGACGCATCGCGGCAGCCGCCTCGATGTTGACAGGCGTCGCGTGCGACTGCCTGTCGTCCACGATCAGCCACTGGTGACCGGTCTCGTCGACGATCGGCTGATAGGAGAGCAGCAGGTCCCACTGCATTCGCTGCATCGCGAGGAGAGTCGCGCGGGTGAAGAAATCGGAGAAACGGCTCAACTGCTCGCCGAACGTAGCCGGGTCGATTCCTCTCTTTTCCGTGATCCACTGGGAGGCGGCCCATTCGTCCGGGGGGCCCGGCCAGAAACCGACTTCACGGTCGATCATTCTCCTGAACGAATCGGGATAGCCGACGTTGCGGCTGACCGGCCCCCAGTAGATCGTCACGCTCGACAGGTCCGGCTCGAATCGCAGGAGTTTGGACCAGGCTCCGAACAGTGAGATCGTCCCGCCGTCGCTCAGCTCCGACGAGAGAGGGAACCAGCGATCGTCGTCGTCCAGCGGGCGCTCGGAATCGCCATGACGGACGAGGAAATCATCGTAGTTCTCGATGCCGTCGTTGGTCGTGTCGAGAGCGACCAGCCGCGCGGGCGAACTGACTTCGAGAGCTCCCATCTTCCACTCCCAGGCGATCGTGGCGACGCGGATGGGGCTGAAGGAGCCGAGCCGGGAGAGATTGGTGTCGATCTGGAAGTCGGCGCGAGCGAGCTCCTGGAATCGGGAGCGAGCGACCGGCTGCGTGTAAATCAACCCCCAGTCCGCCGAGCGATCGGGAGTCGTGCCGTCGAGTCCGGGATAGGTGATGGCCCCGACCCGTTTCCCGGCATTTCGTGCGGCGACCCAGATCGGTTCGGATTCGATCTCCGCGTCGAAGCCGCTTTTCCACGCATCGGGTGCGCTTCCGGGGAGGTGCAGAACGTTCGAAACGATGCCGGTTCGTGACGGCGGAGCACCAGTTGCCATCGAGATATGGGTCACCGCGGTCAGCGTCGGGTCGACTGGAATCAGCCGAGCGACGGCTCCCTCGCGCCGCATCCGATTCCAGCCGTCATTCCCGAGCTGATTCTCGATCTCGCGCAACGCATCGAATCCGACCCCGTCGAATGAGACGAACACGACGCGGGAGGAGGAGGTGGTGCTCGCCTGCGCTGGTGAAGGTGGTCCCGACGGAGGGCGAGTTGCGCATGAGGCGATCGCCAGCAGCAGAAGCGGAACGATGCTCAAACGCCTCAGCATCAATCAGCCTCCAGGCTTCTCAGGATCGAGTCGCGATACTGGCGCGCTCTGGTGACGACCTCTCGCTCGTCAACGGTCAACAGCCTCTTGTCGCGCATGAGGATGCGGCCATCCACGATCGTCGTGGTCACATGGGATCCGTCGGTCGCGTAGACGATCGCGGACTCGACCGAATAGACGGGCTGGGTGCCGGGCTCGCTCAGATCGATGAGAATCAGATCAGCCCTCTTGCCGGGTTCGAGTGTGCCGATCTTCGCATCGAGACCGAGCGCCCGTGCGCCGCCGATCGTCGCGAGCTCGAGAGCCGTGCGCGCGGAGAGGGCCCGCGGATCCTCGCGGACGACCTTCTGGAGGCGTGCTGCGCTGGCCATCTCCGAGATGAGATCGAGATCGTTGTTCGATCCGGCTGGCCCGTCCGTTCCGAGACCGACATCGACGCCGGCAGCGAGAAGAGCCGGGACGGGGGCGACGCCGGATGCGAGCATCATGTTGCTTTCCGGATTGTGAGCGCTCCCGACGCCCCGCCTGGCCAGAATCGCGATCTCGTCGCTGGTCAGATGAACCGTATGAGCGGCAACCACGTCGTCGCCGAGGAATCCGATCGACTCCAGATAGGCGACCGGAGAAGCTCCCGTTGACTCGGTGACCTGCTGGACCTCGTTCTCCGTTTCCGCCACGTGAATCAGGATCGGGACGCCGAGCTCGGAGGCGAGCCGTCGGACTTCGAGGAGGTGTTCCTTCGATACGGTGAACGGCGCGTGAGGCGCGAGCGCCGGAGTGATGAGCGGGTGGTCTTTCCAGTTGGCGACGAATCTGCGAACGTATGCGACCGCTTCCTCCCACGTCTTGTTGTCGGGAGCCGGGAAGTCGATCATCGTTTCTCCGAGGACCGCGCGCAGCCCGACGTCATGCGTGGCGGCGGCGATCTCGGACTCGAAGTAGTACATGTCGGCGAAAGTCGTCGTGCCGGTGCGGATCATCTCGGCCGCGGCGAGCATGGTTCCCCATCTCACGAACTCGGCGTCGACGTTCCGGGCCTCGGCGGGAAAGATGTAGTTCTCGAGCCAGTCCATCAGATCGCGATCGTCGGCGATCCCCCGAAACAGCGTCATCGGTACATGGGTGTGGGCGTTGACGAGCCCGGGAAGCATGGCTCCCTCCGGGGCATCGATCAGATCGGGCGCCTGGTAGCGGGCGAGAATCGTCGCGGCAGGTCCCACCTCGAGGATCTCGCCTCCGCGGATCGCCACGGCGCCGTCCTCGATGTTCGGCCCCGCCATGGTCAGCACCGTGCCGGCGCGCACGATGAGGTCGGCCTCGATGGCGCCGGCGCGCGCGGGCTGTGACGTGGGTGGTGGCGCCGGTGTCGGGACGGGAATCGATCTGCAGGCGGTCGCTGCGACCACGGCGATCAGGAGAAACAGGATTCTGGCGCGGGGCATCAGTCCTCCGGGATGAGGTCGAACGGATGGGGGAGGAGCTCGGACATCCGGAACTGCCGCTCGTCTCCTTCGAGATTGGCCGTGATCACTTCGATGTCTCCGCAATACTCCCAGAGGAGCTGCCTGCAGGGCCCGCAGGGCGTGGCGGGGGGGGTGGCCTCCGAGACCACTGCGATCGCTTCGAACTCGCGCTCGCCCTCGGCCAGGGCCGTGAGAAGAGCCACCCTTTCCGCGCAGACGGTGAGCCCGTAAGAGGCGTTCTCGATGTTGCAGCCGCGGAAGACCCGTCCGTCACGCGTCCGTAGCGCTGCTCCGACGCGAAAACCGGAGTAGGGGGCGATGGCGCGTTCGCGCGCTGTTCTGGCCTGGGCGGTCAACGAGGGTTCCGGCATCGGGAGGAGAACCTTATCCGAGCGCTGCGCCCCCCGCAAGCGGAACCTGCCGTCAAAGGCTCACCCGGAGACGAGCATAGCCGCAACCTCATGTTTTTGACATACTTGCCCCTCATGAACCGCCCTTCCACAACGACCGCGCCTCCCTCCGCGCGATCCTATCAGCAGGTGCTGACCCGGCTGCTCCGCCACGGAGCCATGCCGCAGTTGCGGAAGATCATCGACAAGACCCTTCCGGCTGACATTTCCCCCGTCCTGCCGCTGCTGCTCGAGGATGACCGGCGCAAGATCCTGACGCTGCTGATCGAGACGGGGAAGGCCGCCCGGGTCATCCTCGAGCTCGATGACGAGGACCTCGAGGAAATCCTCGAGTCGGTCGACAACGAGACCCTGGCGGCGATCTGCTCATCCTCGGCTCCTGACGATGCCGCGGATCTTCTCGAGATCCTGGACGATGAACGTCGCGAAACGGTCCTCACGCGCCTCGGCGCGGCGAAGGGAGCGCATCTTGAGGCCCTGCTGACCCAGGAAGAGGCGACCGCGGGGTCGTTGATGAACACAGACTACCTGGCGCTGGACGAGTCTCTGACGGTCGCGGACGCGATCGAGCTGATTCGGCGATACCCGCGCAAGGAGTCGTTCTTCTACGTCTATACGGTCGACGGAGACCATCACCTGGTCGGGGTTCTGTCGCTGCGCAGCCTGATTCTCGCCGCGCCGGAGGCCGAGCTGAAATCGACGATGGTCCAGAACGTGGTGCGGACCGGAGTCGACGCCTCTCAGGAAGAAGTCGCGCGGCTCGTCGCCAAGTACGATCTTCTCTCCATCCCGGTGGTCGACTCGCAGAACCGCATGGTCGGAGTCGTGACCGTCGATGACGTGATCGACGTCATCCAGGAAGAGGCCGAAGAGGATCTGCTCCACCTCGGTGGGGTCATGATCTCCGAGCGCGTTTCCAGCTCCGCGTTCACCTCGTTCCGCCTCAGATCTCCCTGGCTCCTGTTCAACCTCCTCACCGCATTCGCTGCCGCCGGCGTCGTCAGGGCGTTCGAGGGGACGATCGGCCAATGGACGGCCCTGGCCGCGTTCATGCCGATCGTTGCCGGCATGGGAGGCAATGCCGGAACGCAGACACTTACGGTCTTCGTCCGCGGTCTCGCGCTCGGTGAAATCGAGTGGAAGGGCCGCTGGCGGGCGATCGCGAAGGAGTCGCTGGTCGGCCTCGCGAACGGAGCCACCGTCGGAGTCATCGCGGGGCTGATCGTGGGGTTCTGGACGCAGCAGTGGACGCTGGCTGCGATTCTGCTCGCCGCCATGATCTGCAACATGCTCGTCGCCGGCGTCGCCGGAGGGCTCGTTCCGCTCGCCCTCAAGGAGTTCGGGTTCGATCCCGCCATTTCTTCTTCGATTTTTGTGACGACCTTCACCGACGTCGCGGGATTCTTTACATTCCTCGGCCTCGCGACCCTCGCTCTGCGCTACATTCTGTAACTTCGAACGGTCGGATTTCCGCCGTTGGAGCCGGAAAGTCTCACGGGGTCTCGACTTAGCGGCCGACGCGTCGCATGAGTCTGGCGCGAAAAGAGCTAAGTCATTGAAAAGAAATAGAACTGCCCCTGTCGCCCAACGGATTGTGCAATTCGCTTTCAGGGCGCGAAATTGCACGGCTTTTCCCGTTTTTCAGGACGATTTCCACACCGTTTTCCACAGATTCTGTGTAAAGAGAAATTTACCTTCGCGGACCACGCGGGGAGGATCGCTCGTGAAGTCGACCATCGTCGAAGCGCTCGATGCGATCGTGCCTGCATCGAGCAGGGCATCTACCTTTTCCAGCAGTTCCATCGGAATGTCTTCCGTGCTATAAACCGCGCGTTCTCCACTCAGGTTGACACTGGTCGAAGCGAGAGGGCCAGTCGAATCGAGAAGCCCGCGCAACCACGCGAGGTCTGGGATGCGTACGGCGATCGTGCTCCGCCCCGCCGAGGCGGCGATGGGAGATCTCAACTCGAGAATCGCGGTGAGCGGTGCGGGCCAGAGGTGACCGAGCGCACGCGCCATCGAGTCCTCGATCTCTGTGCCGAGGCCGCGAACCTGCTCGATCGACGAACAGAGCACGACCAGGGGTTGTGAGCTCGACCTTTTTTTTGCAGCGAAGATCTTTTCGACCGCCTCGCGACTACTTGCCGGCGCGTGAAGACCGTACAAGGTGTCCGTCGGGAGGATCGCGATGCCTCCGCGCTCGAGCACCTCGCGAATCCCCTCGATGTCTCCTGGAGAAGGCGCATCACCGCTCACTTGAAAGCGTCGAAGTGTCATATCAGAGTCAGTCTCCGAGATAGCGTGAGATGAGCGAGGTCGCTTCCGCCGGATCGGTCGTCCCCTCGACGATGATGCGCCCGTCCACGAAGCAGGTGAGCGATCCCTCGGGGATCTTCAAGGTCAGCGAATGCGGGTTTCGCCGGATATCCGATCCGGCCATTCTGAGTCTGGCCTCTGCCCGGTCGAGGTCAGGCTCCTCGTTTCGACTCACCTGGACCGAGTTCCGCCCGCACAGCGTGACCAGTTCCTGGGGGTCGCTGGAGAGAGCCGGGAGCTCGAGCGAGCCGCAGGAGCGGCAGGCGGGAGCGGCTGGGGTTCGGGCGAACACCGTGCGCCCCTCGTACGGCGACTCCCACAGGTCGAACAGACGCAGCCCCCGCGGGAGCTCCCCGCTCACGAGGAATCGCATGGCCAGGGCGACCTGGAGAGAGGCGACGAGTGCCGGGAGCGGCGTGATCACTCCGGCGGTCTCGCACGTGTCGCCGAGCCCGAGGGCAGGCATCGACTCGAGAAGACAGCGGAAGCAGGGCCCTTCGAAAGGCGTGAATGCAGCGACCGCACCCCGGGAGGCGACTGCACCGCCGTAGATCCACGGTGTACGGGTGCGGATCGATACGTCGTTGAGCAGAAAGCGAGTCCGGAAATTGTCCGTTCCATCGAGGATCAGGTCGACGGCGGAGAGGAGCTGAATTGCATTCGAAGGGGAAAGGTCGCGCACGAAGGCTTCGCATCGGATGGCGGGATCGATGGCGAGCAGGTGATCGCGTGCCGCCGTCGCCTTCGGCAGAGCGGCCTCCGCATCGGCAGTATCGAACAGTGCCTGCCGCTGAAGGTTGGAGGTCTCGACGTAGTCGCGGTCGATCAGGCGAAGCACGCCGTCGGCGGAGGTGGCGATTCCCGCACGGCCGAGCAACTCGGCGATCCGGCTTCCGAGCGCTCCGCATCCGACCACGGCGACGCGGGACCGAGCGAGTTTCTCCTGCCCGTCGTCACCGATGCCGGGAAAGAAGCGATGTCTTGAATGGCGTGAGCTCATGAGTCGGCGGCAGATGCCGTCCCCAGTCAGGAAACCGCGCGGGCGGGGTTTCTCTTTCGTCCGCGCGGGACCGGATCGGGGTCTCTGCGCGCCAGCAGCTCTTTCGCATGCGCGCGAGCCGAGTCGCTGGTCTTCTCGCCGCCGAGCATCCGGGCGATCTCTTCAACACGCGCCGACTCCTGGTCGAGTCTGGAGATGCGGGCGGTGGTGCGATCGTCGATCTCTTCCTTCCAGACGTGGAAGTGAACCGAGCCCAGGCCCGCGATCTGCGGGAGATGGGTCACGCAGATGACCTGATTGACGCTCGCGAGCTCACGAAGCTTCGAGCCGACCGCGTCGGCGACCCGCCCGCCGATGCCGGCGTCGATCTCGTCGAACACCAGGGTCGCCGCACCGCCGCGCTCGGAGCTCTTGAACATGGCCGAGGCGATCGCGAGCTGCATTCGCGACAGCTCTCCGCCCGAGGCTACCTTCTGGAGAGGACGAAGCTCCTCGCCACGGTTGGCCGCGATCCAGATCTCGACCCGGTCGTACCCCTCCGGCCCGAAAGCGACGCTCTGCCCCGCAATCGACAGGCGGGAGCCGGAGGAAGGAGCGGCGAACACCCGGATCTCGATCGTCGTCCCCTCCATCGCCAGATCCTTCAATTCGTGTTCGATCGCGATGCGGAAGTTCGCGGCGGCCTCGTGCCGCCGGGTCGAGAGATCATCGGCCAGAAGACGGTACGCTTCGTACGCCGCCTCTTCCCGTGATCGCAATGTTTCGATGCTGGTCTCGTAGTCGGCGAGCCGCTCGTGCTCTTCGCTGATGGTCTCGAGATGATTCAGGATGGCTTCGATCGACTCCCCGTACTTCTTGCGGAGGCGCTCGATCAGAGCGAGACGGTCCTCGATCTCCTCGAGACGGGACGGGTCGTGCCGGACTTCTTCGGCGAGTGCGGCGATCGTCCTCGCGGTCTCCTGAAGCCGGATGCGCACGTCCTCGAGCTCGTCGTGCGCTCCGCGGATTTCCGCGATCTCGCGAGAGAGAGGCGCCAGAAGCTGCGAAGCCCGCCCCACGAGCGCGATCGCCGATTCCTCGGCTTCCGAAAGCAGATCGAATGCGCCGGAGGTCGCCGCGATCATCTCCTGGGCGTTCGCCAGAATGGCGCGCTCCTCCCGGAGCGTCTCTTCCTCTCCCGGCTCGAGGCGCGCCGCCGAAATCTCGGTCATCTGATAGTTGAGAAGGTCGAGGCGGAGCTCGCGGTCGCGCTGCGCGCCCGTCAGCTCGGCGAGCTCGCTCGCCACCGTTCTCCACTCCTCGTAGGCGCCCGAGACCCTTCCGGTCAGCTCCGTGAGCCGGCCGTACTGGTCGAGCACCTCGCGGACGGGCTGCCCTGCCACGCGATCGAGCGATTCGTTCTGGCCGTGAATCTCGAGCAGGAGGTCCATCACGGCGGAGAGCTCGCGCACGGTGACGACCGAACCGTTGAGCAGCACACGCGAGCGGCCGTTTTCGCTCATTTCGCGTCGGACGATCAACTCGAGCTCGTCTCCGGTCTGTTCGGGCTCCACTCCACTCTCCCGCAAGCGCGGAGCCCAGGCGACGGGGAGGTGGAAGACGGCCTCAGCCGTCATCCGCTCCTCACCGCTCCGGATGAGAGCGGTCGTCCCCCGTGCTCCGCTCAGAAAGGCGAGGGAATCGATGAGGAGCGACTTTCCGGCTCCGGTCTCGCCCGTGAGGACGTTCAGCCCGGCCCCCGGTTCGATCGACAGCTCTTCGACGATGGCGAGATTGGCGACTTTCAGATAGGTAATCACGGCCGAGGCAAGTATCGCAGTTCGTTCACCGGTTGTGGAGTCCGGCAGTCTCCTTGCTTAGCTGTCTCGCATGCGAGTCTTTCTACGAGTCACCCCTCTCCTTCTGGCCGCCGGGATGGTCCTGACGGCGTGCAGCCGTGAGGCAGAGCAGCCCGCGGCAGAGCCCGCTACGGCCGCTCCTTCCGCTGAAACCGCCACGGTGGCTTATGGGGGTTCACGCAACCCCGACGCCCGCATGTCGCCGGACGAGATCGCCCGACAGCGGCGCGACAATGCCTGGCGACGCCTGCAGTCCTTCCAGGCGCGCTCGAGGCGGACAGCCGCCCCACCGCAGGCTCAGGCGACGAACGTCACGTTCAGGGCCGCCTCCACCTTCGACGAGAAGCTGGAGAGCGTCGACTGGGCGCGCCTCGATCCGATGCCGGTGACCGTCCCGATGGATGGCGACATCGCGGGACCTTCCGTTCTCCGCGCGCAGGTTCTGCTCGACCGGGCGCACTTCTCCCCGGGGGTCGTCGATGGCCATTGGGGGAAGAACACCGCGATCGCGGTTCACTTCTTCCAGCAGGAGAATGGGATCGAGCCGACGGGGAGGATCGACGAGCAGACATTCCGCGCGATCGCATCCCGAGCAGGCAACCAGTCCGCTCTCACCCAGTACAGCGTCACCGCGGATGACGTGAAAGGGCCGTTCGTCACGATTCCGGAGGAGGTTTACGATAAGGCCGACCTCGACTGCCTCTGCTACGAGTCGGCCGCGGAACTGCTGGCCGAAAAGTTCCACACCACTCCCGAGACTCTGGCGATGCTCAACGGTGGCGTGAGCCTGGGTGCAATTTCGGCAGGACAGACGCTTCGCGTTCCGAATGTCGAGCAGCTGGAGGAACTTCCCTCCAATCCCGCGCGCGTGGTCATCTCCATCGCAGGAAATTATCTTCAGGCTCTCGACCAGAATGGCGGAATCCTGATGCACGCGCCGACGACGGTCGGCTCGGATTACGATCCCTCGCCGTCTGAGACGCTGACGATCATCGGGAAGGCGTTCGACCCGACGTTCCACTACCAGCCGACGCTGTTCCATGAGGTTTCCGACGAGGAGCCGGAGGCGATGCTCCCGGCAGGTCCGAACTCTCCGGTCGGGAAGGTCTGGATTCAGCTCAGCAAGGACAACTACGGGATCCATGGATCGTCCGATCCCTCGTCGATCGGATACGCGTCCTCGCATGGATGCATCCGTCTCACGAACTGGAATGCCGTGGATCTCGGCCGCTCGGTGGACAACGGGACTGAAGTCGAATTCGTCGACGAGCGATGAGCGCGGGTCGACGGATCAGGCAAGCGCCTGGCTCAGGGCCTCGGGAGTGATCCCGGGGTCCTGAAGATTTCCGATCAGCGTCAGCGAGACCGAGCCGGGGTCGACCACGACCGCGCCGATTTCGCGGATGTCATCGAGGGTCACGGCTTCGATCCTCGCGATGATCTCGTCGGGCGAGAACTGGCGCCCGAAGTAGTACTCCTGCCGGGCGATCCCCGACATCCGGCTGACGGTCGACTCGAGGGAGAGGAGGATCGATCCCTTCAGGTGACGCTTTGCCGCCACAAGCTCCTCTGCGGTGGTGCCATCGGTTCGGATCCGCCGCATCTCTTCCAGCGTCGAGTCGAGGACCCGCGACAGATTCTTCGGATTGCAGGCCGCGTAGACCGCTTCGTAGCCACCGTGCAGGTGGGCGTTGTGGAAGGAGAGGATGTTGTAGACCAGCCCCTCGGTCTCGCGGATTCTCTGAAACAGGCGGGACGACATCCCGCCTCCGAGGATCGTATTGAACAGCGCCGCCGCGTACCGCTGGTCCGACTGCTGTTCGAGTCCCCTCGACCCGAGACAGAAATGCACCTGCTCGAGCTCATTCTTTTCGCGAAGGATGACGTGCTGGCTCGGTTGGGGGCGGCTCCAGTCGAGCAGCGGGGATGGCGCTCCCCGCGGCGGAAAAGCCTTCTCGAGAAACGGGAGGATCTGCTCCATCGTGAGGTTGCCGGAGGCGCAGAAAATCACGTTGGCGGGGTGGAAGGTCTCCTCGTAATGCTCGCGGATTTGCTTCTCACTCAGCGCTCGCACGGTTTCCTCGGTCCCGAGAATCGGCCGTCCGAGCGGATGGTCCCGCCAGAATGATTCGACGAAAACCTCGTGGACGAGATCGTCCGGCGTGTCCTCGACCATGCGAATCTCTTCGAGAATGACGCTCCGCTCCATTTCCAGGTCGTTGGGCGTGAACCGGGGGTGCTGGACGATGTCGGTCAGAAGATCGAGGGCGACATCGAGCTGCTCGTCGAGGACGTGCGCGTAGAAGGACGTGTATTCCTTGCCCGTGAACGCATCGACGTCGCCTCCGAGCACGTCGATCACCCCTGCGATGTCAGCGGTAGTGCGGGTCTCGGTCCCCTTGAAGACGAGATGTTCGAGAAAGTGCGAGGAGCCTGCGTGTTCGGCCGTTTCGACGGCCGAGCCGCTGCGAAGGTAATAGCCGAGGGCCACGGAACGGACCCAGGGGAGGGTTTCGACGAGGACGGTCAGTCCCGAGGGAAGGATTTCGCGGCGAATCGAGAATTCTTGAGCCATGCGCGCGGATGGTAACGCAGCGCCCGCAAGGTACATTCTTCCGCGGAGCCGGCAGCCCCCCGGGGGGGAATCCCAGGTCAGGGGTTCGGTTTGGGTTTCTGCCAGCGGGGATCCTGAGGATTGGGGTTCGGCTGGTTGCCTTGCCCGCCGGACTGGTCCCGAGTCAGCTCGTTGACCGTGTAGAGCCACTCCTCGTAGCGTTTCGCCCCTTCGAGCTCGAGAAAGCTCTCACCGCTGTTCGAGGGGCGCACGCCGATGAAGGGACCGACCTGCGCTCCCGGTCCCGGAGGAGCGCCGACAGGGGGCGCAGCGGGCGTCGAAGGAGCCGGAGGGAGGTTGGGAGCGTTCCCGCCACCCGAGCCGAGCATGGTCGCGGGGGTCGGAGTGCCGGCGGGGACGAGAATCC
>JBHEOL010000046.1:0-6613 GCA_046261635.1 Thermoanaerobaculia bacterium
GCGGAGGATCCTTTCCTCCGCCCAACCGCCCGACGAAGTCTCGCCGTTCAGGAGCAGATCGCCTCGACCCAGGCATCCGTCTCGACCATCGACTCGAACAGGAAGTCAGGGTTCTCCTCTCTCAGAGTGGAGGCCGTCGTCCAGCCCGACGCGACGGCGATGGTGACCGAGTCGTGAGGGACGCCGCAACGGACGTCCCAGATGGAGTCGCCGATGATGACGACCTCGCGGGGGGCAAAACGGAGTCCGGTCAACTCGGTGGCGCGCCTTGCCGCGACCAACGGGAGCTCGGCCCGGTGGCGCGAGTCGCTCCCGAACGCCCCCAGCCCGAAATAGCGGCCCAGGTCCCACGGGGCGAGCTTCACCTTCGCTCCCGCCTCGATGTTGCCCGACAGTACGCCGAGGGTGACTTCCGGGATTTCGACGAGGCGGTCGAGCAGCTCGCGCACGCCCGGCAGCACCCGCTGACGGCCCTTGTGAAGACGACCCTGGAGAGAGCTGACGTAGATCGGCCAGAGCCGCTCCAGCCCGTCGGCGATCGAATCCGCCGGATAACCACCATGCTCGAGCACTTCGAACGCGATCTGCGGGTCGGTCTTGCCCGAGAAGTTGAAAACGCCGAGGTCGCCTTCGTAGCCGTAGACCTCGGCCAGCCCCTCGGCGAACGCCTCCCGCGCCGCACCGTCGTCGAGCACGAGCGTCCCATCGATGTCGAAAAGCACGAGTCTCTTCACGGCCGCGGATTGTAGCCCAGTGGCGGAGGCTTCAGCCTCCGCCGACCTCCGCCGATCCGTCAAGTTCGCGGTGAATCACGATCGCCGTGGATCGAAGTGCCCAAACCGGCGCCCGACGGCCGAGGCAGAGGCTTGAGCCTGGATTCCCACTGTCTTCCGGTGACCACGGCTTCGGGGGCGGAGGCTGAAGCCTCCGCCACATTCGTCTTTCCGCTCCTCGATCCCTCTGTTAGGCTGCCCTCACTCGTATGAGCTCGCGCGTTGTCATCACAGGGGTTGGCGTCGTTGCACCGAACGGAGTCGGCCGGGAGAACTACTTCGACTCCATCGCCCGCGGCGCATCGGGGATCAAGCCGATCAGTTTCTTCGACGCCTCCGCGCTCACCTCGCGTATCGCTGGTGAGGTCCGCGACTTCAACGCGGCTCATTGGATCGACGCGAAGGATCTGAAGCACGTCTCGCGCGTCGTCCCGATGGCGATCGCGGCGTCCGCGGAAGCGCTCGAGGATGCCGGCATCGACCCCTCGACGCTCGACCTGGAAGCCCGCCGCCGCATCGCCGTCATCCTCGGCTCGGGCGGCGGCGCGGTCGAGTTCAGCGAGCGGATGTACGAGCTTTGGTACGAGGGACGCGAGAAGCAGGCCTCCGTCTATTCGATCCCATCGGGGACGATCGGAACGATCGCGTCGGAGATCTCGATGCGCTTCGGCCTTCACGGCTTCTCCCATCTGATCTCGACCGGCTGTACCTCCTCGACGGACGCGATCGGCTATGCCTGGCAGAACCTCCGGCTCGGCACCGCCGACGTGATCGTCACCGGAGGAGCCGACGCGACGATCACGGAGGGGGTGATGACCGGGTTCTGCATCATGCGAATCATCTCCTCGCGACGGAACGATGCTCCGGAGACGGCCTCGCGGCCCTTCTCACGCGACCGGGACGGATTCGTCCTCTCGGAGGGAGCCTGGATGTTCGTGCTCGAGCGCGAGGAGCACGCACGCGCCCGCGGAGCGCGAATCTACGCCGAGGTCGCGGGCTACGGCTCGACGTGCGACGCGCATCATCGGGTGCGGCTCGAGGAGTCGGGCGAGGAGCCGGCGCGCGCGATGCAGCTCGCCATCGAACAGGCCGAGCTCTCCCCGTCCGACATTCACTATCTCAACTATCACGGCACCTCGACCGAGTTGAATGACCGCATCGAGACGCGCGCCGTTCGCAGGGCGTTCGGGCCTCACGCCGAGGGCCTCGCCGGATCGGCCACCAAGTCGATGATCGGCCATCCTCAGGGCGCCTGCGGCGCGGCGGGCCTTGCCGCAACGCTGATCTCGTTCCGCGACGGCATTCTTCCACCGACGATCAATCTCGAGGTGAGCGACCCCGAGTGCGACCTCGATTACGTTCCCGACATCGGACGCAAGGCCCGGGTCGACGCCGCCGTCTGCAACACGATCGCCTTCGGCTCGAAGAACTCCGCTCTTGTCCTGCGACGGGTCTGATGTTCACTCCCCGCCGCATCACGGTCCACGAGCATCTCGATCACGAGACCGAGATGACGCCCGACGTGATGCGATCGCTCGAGGATCTGCGCGGAATCAACCGCTGGCTCGGTGGAATTCTGGCGTATCGCTCGCTGATCGAGCGGCTCACCCTCCGCACCGATCTCACCATCGCGGACCTCGGTTCGGGCACTGCCGATCTGCTGCGATCCCTTCCCGCCACCCATCGCCGGATCGGGCTCGATTTCAAGCTCGGCCATCACGCCGTCGCCCGCCTGGACGGCCGCGATGATGTCGACCTCATCGCTGCGGACGCCTTTCGCCTCCCGTTCCGCGACCGCTCCGTCGATGTCGTCACCTCATCGCATTTCCTCCACCATTTCGATCCCCACGAGAATCACCGCATCCTCGAGGAGTCGCTTCGCGTTGCGCGGCTCGGCGTGGCGGTCACCGATACCCGGCGTCACGTCGTCCCCCTGGCGTTCGTCGCGGCTCTCGCAGCAACGCCTCTCTGGAGCCCGATCACGCGCTTCGATGCTCCCGCTTCGGTGCGGCAGGGTTATACCGTCGAGGAGGTCCGCGGAATCGCCGCGGCGACGAGCGCCAGACGCTGGGAGGTGTTCCGGATGATTTCCTTCCGTTTCGGGATGATCCTGTGGAAATGACGATGTCCCTACCCGAGCAATGCGATCTCCTCGTTATCGGCGGAGGGCCGGCGGGCGCGACCCTCGCCTCGATCGCGGCCGGACATGGTGTGAACGCCGTCGTGCTCGAACGCGACTCCTTTCCACGAGACAAGGTCTGCGGTGAATTTCTCTCCTGGGACGCTTTCCCGATTCTCGAGCGCATCGGGGCCTTCGACGAGATCCAGCGGTGCGCGCCGGCGCGGATCGTCCGCACGCGTCTCGTCATCCCGAATCGCGCGGTCGAGGTTCCCCTCCCCCAGCCCGCCCTCGGCATCTCGAGGTTGCGGTTCGACGAGATTCTCCTCCGCAACGCGGAGGGCTCGGGCGCCGCCGTCGCAGAACGGAGCGCCGTGGAAGCGCTCGAACGGACGGGCGTAGGACACGCGGTTCAGGTCCGTCAGCGCGGCGACGATCCAGTCCGGATCGAGGCGAAGGTCGTGGTGGGCGCCTGGGGACGGTGGGGACGGCTCGATCTCAGTCTCGGAAGGAAGTTCACGACCGACCGCCGCCAGCGCTACATCGGATTCAAGCGGCACTACGGCGCCGCTCTCACGGATCCGGATGTGATTGAGCTCCATCCTTTTGCCGGAGGCTACCTCGGGGCCCAGCCGATCGAAGGGGCGCAATCGAACCTCTGCGGTCTCGTGCACCAGAGCGAGATCTCCGGGATGCGCGGCGGATGGACCCGGTTCGCGGAGACGCTTGCGGCTTCGTCGAGCTCCCTGGCCGCGCTCTTCGGGGCCGCCGAGCCACTGCAGGATGATTTTCTCTCCTCCGAGCCGGTGATCTTTCGCGCGAAAGAGCCGGTCCATCAGGGAGCATTCCTCATCGGCGATTCGGCGGGACTGATCGATCCGCTCACGGGAAACGGGATGGCGATGGCGCTCCAGTCGGCCGCGCTCGCGGCGCCGTTCGTTCTTTCGATCCTCGCAGGAGGCGATCGCGAATCGGCGGTCGACGCCTATGCTCGCGCTCACGCCGAGCTTTTCACGCGGCGGCTGCGCTGGAGCCGTTTCGCAGCATCCGCTCTCCGTCGGCCGCGACTCGTCGGAGCCGGCATGACGGCTGGGATCGCCGCTCCCCTTCTCCAGCTCTTCACCCTTCGGACCCGCGCCTCCGCGCAGCACGTCGAGCAGCTCGCCCGCCGGTGCTGAGACGCGGGAGGGCACCGTTTTCGCAGCTCGCGCTTCAGGGAGGAAACGATGACACCGCACGCTCCGCGGATGCTTCTGGTCGAGGACGACCCTCACATCCGGCGGCTGCTGGTCGCTTCGCTTCGGCGCTCGGTCTGGGACGTCGATGAAGCCGCCAACGGCGAGCGCGCACTCGAGCTGCTCGCGGGGGATCCCTACGACGCGATCCTTCTCGATCTCGTCCTCCCGCAGCTCGGCGGGTTCCGCATCTGCCAGCACATCCGCGAGCTCGACGGGGAGCGCCCGTACATCATCATGATGACCGCGGACGACTCGGAAGAAACGCGCGAGATGGCTCGCGACTGCGGCGTCGACGAGTTCCTTCCCAAGCCGTTCCAGATCGACGAGCTCCTCAAGTGCCTCGCCCCGGTCGTCGCGCGAGTGATGCACCGCTGAGCGGAATGCGATCCCGCCATCGCGGCGAAGCCGGACCGCGGCCACGTTCTTTCGGTACACTGTCTTCGTGGCCGGCAAGCTTCCAGAAGGTCAGTTCGAGCTGAAGATCTTTCCTCTTCCGAGTCTCGTTTTCTTCCCCGGCACGCGGCTTCCACTGCATATCTTCGAGGAGCGTTACCGCGCGATGGTGGCCGACGCGATGGCCTCGGACGGCCTGATCGGGATGATCCTTCTCCAGTCCGGGTGGGAAGGCGACTACTACGGAGTGCCGCCCGTCCATCGGATCGGAACGGTCGGATTCATCGAGCACGTCGTCCGTCTCGATGACGGGCGCTACAACCTCCTGTTAGGGGGCCACGGGCGATTCGAGATCGTCTCCGAGCGGGCGCCGAGCCCCTACCGCGTCGCAACCGTGATCGCGCGACCCGAGCGCGCTCCCTCGCCCGTCGAGGCGTGGGGACAGCGGCAATGGCTCGGCGAGCTCGCGCGCCGATACATCCAGTTTCTCCCGGGCGAAATGAACGTCCGCGAGATCGAGACCGCGAACCTCGAGTCCCTCGTGAATGCCCTCGTGATGTCGCTCAACGTCGAAGCGCCCGAAAAGCAGGAGCTTCTCGAGCTCGATGACCTCCTCGCCCGCTGCGAGCGCGTGGGGAGCCTCATCGAAAAACGCCTCGAAACGATGCAGTTCCTCGAGCCGTTCCGCCGCGACAGCGACCCTGACCTGAATTGATCTCCCCTCGTCGAATCAGAGGCGTCGACGCCACGGCCGGGGGCGCGCTGCCGACGGCCCCCTCTCATCCGCCGACGGAGCGGGGCTCGGCCAGGCCGGGGGCAGGAGGTGCCACGCTCCGCTGCCTCTCTTCTCCGGGGATCGGCGCCGCCGCCCCTTTGAGCCGCTGAGCGACGATCATCGCAATCCCGACACATGCGAGCGAGAGAAACATCGTGAGGGGCGTGCCGAACCGGAGATCGTCCCAGATGAGCTTCATCGCGAGACCGAACATCAGGATGTTCGCGACCCACCGTCCTGGTGAGAGCCGCGGGTAGCGCGCCATCCACGCGGCTACGACCGTGAAGATCGAAAGGATCGCCGTCCGCTCGAACGCCACCATCCCCTGGTCGGGAGTCGAAGCGTGAATCGACCGCCCGAGAATGCCCATCAGAATCGTCGCCGCCGTCCATCCGAAGACGAGAAGGATGACCAGCTTGGCCGCCGCCCAGATCGAGTAGGTTCCGCCGCGCTTGATCGGATGGATCGCCGCGGCGACCGCCGAAGCGCCGAGGATCAGCGCCGCTCCACCCCAGGCAACCGTCCAGTCGCCTTTCGCTTCGAGCGCCAGAATCCGGAGGCCCGACTGCACGAGCCCGGCTCCGATCACGCCCGCCACGAGATAGATCGCGCTGTGGACCGAGAGCATGGCCTTATCGTACTTGCCGGCCAGGTACGCGCTCGTCAGTGCCAGCGCGCTCCAGAGGATGCTGCTCGAGACGCGCTCGGCGACCAGGGCACCGCCGGCGAGAACCAGGACGAGAGCGAGGGTGCTGTAGAAGAAGAAGCTCCCCGGGCTGGTGTGGCGGCGCGGGATGAATACGAATGAGGCGCCGTAACAGGCAGCTGCGATCGCGAGCATCGCGAGCGCCAGCGGCATCTCGAAGGTGTCCTTCGCGCTCGCGATCCACATGGCGGCGCCGAGGCCGGTCACGAGAACCGCGATCGCCTGGGCGACCTCGAACGCAACCACGTTCCGCTCCCGAAGCAGATTTCGTACGACGAAGCTGACCAGATACGCGACGAACGCAGCCAGACCGGTGGCGATCGCGATCACCGGAGAGATAACCGCACGATCGGACACGACGAGAATGGCCATCAGCACCAGCATCCCATCGACCACGAGGGCGACGGGCCACCGCAGCAGATACCAGTCGAGGTGATACCCCATCCAGAGCGTCGTCACCCCGAGCGCAATGAGGTACCAGAGGAACGGCATCATCGAGCCGGTCACGCCCATCAACAGACTCGCGACCACCAGACCGCCCACCGTTCCGACCCAGGCGACCCCGTGCAGATCTCGCCTCCACGAGAGAGTGGCCCAAAGCGCCGTGAC
>JBHEOL010000050.1:0-5708 GCA_046261635.1 Thermoanaerobaculia bacterium
CCCTAGCCCCTGCATCTAATCCAGCTTGATCGCGCGCTTTGTCTTCTCGCGGCGGCTGCGCTCTTTCGACTTGTACTCGGCGAGGCAGTCGTCCTGGTAGACCATCGCGCAGGAGAGGTAGTCGACGATCTCGAGCGTGACGGCCCGGATCGCCTTGCCGGCCGGGGGGTTCTGGTAGGTGTCCAGGCCGCCGTAGACGCCCTTGCGCCATACGCCCATGCTGACGCCGAAGCCGCCGCTGCGCGCTTCGACCGACCGCGCGTACTCGACCTCGCCGGTCGAGGTGTCGACCACGCGAAGATCGACGGCGATGTAAGCCTCGTCCTTCTTCCCTCCGAGACCGATTCCCTTGTAAGAGAGGCGGCCGCCGGTTCCCTGCGTCTTCTCGTCGTACGCGGTCACGGTCGCGACGATGATGTACTGCGCGCCCGTGAGCTCGCCGATCTTCGCACCGGTCGCCGGCTTGATCCGGCCGGAGGCGGCCAGATCCTGCTCGTCCAGAAGCGCGTCGAGCTTCTCGCGCTCGACGACCTTGAACTCGTCGGTGGCAGCCAGTTCGGCCGCGAGCATGTTGCCGAGGTCGCGGCCGATGCCACCCGACCACCAGCCGGCCGACGTCTCATTCTTGAATTCATTGACGGCAACGACCGGCTTTGCAGCCATGGCCGAGACCGTTCCGAGGCACAGCACCGCTGTGAGCACGATGAGGATGGAACGCGTTCTCATACCTGTCTCCTGATTAAAATAGGGATGCGGTTGTCAGTTCTGGACGCTCGATAGTGTATCAGCAACTGCTCACGCGCCGGAGGCCCGTGTCTCGTGGCCGTCGAGGCAGCGCTGCACCAGGGCGAGAAACGTTTCGAGATCGAATGGCTTGAGGATTGTGTCGCAAACCGAATCCTCGGGGATCCGCGCGATTCCGCGCTGGCCGGCCGCCGTGAAGACGACGACGTGGGGAGGGGCGTTGTGCTCGTTGCGGATGCGCTCGAGAAACTCGTACCCGCTCACTTTTGGCATCATCAGGTCGAGAAGCACCAGGTCGAATGTCTGATCCTTCAGGATCCGCAAACCAGCCTCGCCATCCTCCGCGAGCTCCACCTCGAATCCAAGCCGCTTGAACACGGCTTGCAGAAGCACGCGGATCGCCAGGTCATCGTCGACGACCAGGATCCTGCGTCCTTCGCCCCGCATCTTGTGCGTGCTCATCCGCTCTCCCGCATAACCCTCTTAGAAACCAGACCTTCAGGATTGTTCCGCCCGTCAGTTTACCGGGGTCTCCTTATCTTATTCAACCTTATTCGATAACCGGATCTCCTTCTGGACGCGCGAGGCCGCCCGCATTATTCTCCCCCCTCACGTCCCCATGAAGCCGAAACAGCGCATCGAGTCCCTCCGAGCCGAGATCGCCCGCCACGAACGGCTCTACTACGTCGAGAACTCGCCTCGGGTCAGCGATTACGAGTTCGACCAGCTCATGAAGGAGCTCGAGCGGCTCGAGAAGAAGCATCCGGAGCTCGCCTCTCCCAACTCGCCGACGCGCCGGGTGGGCGGCGCTCCGGTCTCCGGCTTTCCCGCGGTCGAGCACGACCCGCAGATGCTGTCGATCGAGAACGCCTACACGATCGAGGAGCTCCACGAATGGGACGAGCGGGTCCGAAAGGGGCTCGGCGTCGAGCGGGTCGACTACGCGGCCGACCTGAAGATCGACGGCGTCTCGATGGATCTTCTGTACGAGCGGGGTGAGCTCGTGCGCGGCGCGACGCGGGGCGACGGACGGCGGGGCGATGACGTCACGGCAAACGTCCGGACGATCCGCTCGCTCCCCCTGATCCTCGAGAACGCGCCGGAGCGGCTTCACGTCCGTGGAGAGGTCCTGATCGACAAGAGCTCGTTCGTAGCGCTGAATGAGGAGGCCGAAGAGGCGGGGAGGGCTCCGCTCGCGAACCCGCGCAACGCGGCCGCGGGGGCCATCCGGATGAAGAGCTCGCGCGAGGTCGCCGCGAAGCGGCTCAGCGCCTGGGTCTACCAGCTCGTCCGCCCCGAGTCGCATGGAATCGAGACCCAGAGCGAGGCGGTCGACTTTCTCGCCCGCCTCGGATTTCCGGTGAATCCCGCGCGGGCGGTCTGCTCGAGCATCGAGCAGATCGAGAAGTTCATCGCGAAATGGCAGGAGAAACGCCACGAACTGGGATTCGAGATCGACGGGATCGTCATCAAGGTGAACCGGTTCGACCAGCAGGGCGAGCTCGGCGCGACTTCGAAAGCCCCTAGGTGGGCGATCGCATGGAAATATCCCCCCGAAGCCGTCAGGACCGTCGTGAAAAACGTCATCGCCCAGGTGGGCCGGACCGGGACCATCACGCCCGTCGCCGAGCTCGATCCGGTCTGGGTCGCCGGCTCGACCGTCTCCCGCTCGACGCTTCACAACTACGAGGAAGTCGCGCGGAAGGACGTCCGCATCGGCGACACGGTCCTCGTCGAGAAGGGCGGCGACGTCATCCCGAAGGTGACGGGCGTGGTCGAGGAGCTGCGACCGAAGGGAACCGCGCCGATCGTTCCGCCGGATCGCTGTCCCGTCTGCGGCGAGCCGGTCCACCGCTTCGAAGGCGAGGTCGCGATCCGATGCGCCAACCAGGGATGCCCCGCCATCATCCGCGAGTCGATCCTTCATTACGCGAGCCGGAAGGCGATGGACATCGAGGGACTCGGGGACGAGCGGGTCGTCCAGCTTCTCGACGCAGGGCTTCTTCCGGACCTCACGGCTCTCTACCATTTGAAGAAAGAGCAGCTCGTGGATCTGGAGCGGTGGGGGGCGAAATCGGCCGAAAAGTTCCTCGCCGAGATCGAGGCTTCCAAGAGCCACGAGCTGTCCAGACTGATTTACGCCCTCGGGATCCGGCATGTGGGCGAGCGGGCAGCGCGGCTTCTCGCCGAGCGCTTCGGCGACCTGCGCGCCCTCATGGATGCCTCGTCCGACGATCTGGTCGGGATCCCCGAGATCGGCCCCGCGATCGCCGACTCGGTGACCTTCTATTTCTCCATTCCGGCCAACCGTGAGCGGATCGAGCGCCTCCTCGGCCTCGGGCTCGAGCCAACGCACGTCCGCACCGCCACCGGCGATCGCCTCGCCGGAAAGAGCGTCGTGGTCACGGGGACGCTTCAGAAGTTCACGCGCGAGGAAATCCACAGGCTGATCGAGCGCGAGGGGGGGAAGGCCTCCAGCTCCGTTTCGGGGAAGACGGCCTGGCTCGTCGCGGGGGCCGACGCCGGATCCAAGCTCGACAAGGCCAAAACCCTCGGCGTCCCCGTCATCAGTGAAGAGGAATTTCTCGAGCTGGTGGGAGGGGAGTAGAGAGGCAAGGCAGAAGGCAGAAGGCAGAAGGCAGAAGGCAAGGCAGAAGGCAGAAGGCAGAAGGCAGAAGTAAGAGCAAAAGCAATGGCAACGGCCGTCATCCTGAGAGGCTGTGTGATCTGATTGCCTCGATTGGGGTGGGCGCAACCGACGAATATACGCGTGAATAGCGCAACGTCGCAGTTTCCGCGGCGCTCCCTCAGATGACGGTGGTCTTTGACTTTACTTCTGCCTTCTGCCTTCTGCCTTCTGCCTTCTGCCTTTGCTACACTTACTCCGCATGCTCGCAACCCGCCCGATCTCGACCGCCGTCGGCGTTTCTCCCGCAATCCGCATTCTCGGCGTCGATCCGGGATCGCAGGTGACCGGGTTCGGGGTGGTCGACCGGATCCGCGGGAAGATCGTTCTCGTCGAACAGGGATGTATCCGCGCGGGACGGGGCGATGATTTCGCGGCGCGCCTGCGCGTGATCTACGAGGAGCTCTGCGCGGTGATCGTCCGGACGTCCCCCTCGGTCGTCGCCGTCGAGTCGCCGTTTCACGGCCTCAACGCGAAGAGCGTCATCCAGCTCGCGCACGCCCGCGGAGTCATTCTGCTCGCGGCCGCCGTCCATCAGATCCCGGTTGCGGAGTACTCCCCCCGCTCCATCAAGAGCGCCGTCGTCGGATACGGCGCCGCGGAAAAGAGTCAGGTGGAGAAGATGGTCCGTCTGCTGGTGTCGGGCGCGGCCGTCGGAAAGCTCGGGGCCGACGCCGCCGACGCCCTGGCCGTTGCGGTCTGTCACGCTCACACCGGCGGCTCCGCGGCGCGCATGCGCGTCCGGGGATGAGCGCGCCGCAATCCCCCGTCCTGCCTCCGCCGCCGGAACCGCGGGTTTCCGAGTCGCGTCTCCGCCGCACCTTCAGCGCGCTCCGCTATCGCGACTTCCGCCTCGTCTGGATCGGTGCTTTCATCTCCACGACCGGCACCTGGATGCAGGTGATCGCCCAGAGTTGGGTCGTCCTCGAGCTGACCGGCTCGGCGTTCTACCTCGGCATCGATGCATTTCTTTCGACTTTCCCGATGATCCTCTTCTCCCTGATTGGTGGGGCGATCGCCGACCGCATCGAGCGCCGCCGGATCCTGATCGCCTCGCAGATCCTCCAGATGACGTTCGCCTTCGTCCTGGCTGCTCTCCTTTTCTTCGACGTCGCGCAGGTGTGGCACATCTTCATCCTCTCGTTCCTGACCGGATCGGTGCAGGCCTTCGGGGGGCCGGCCTATCAGGCGCTGCTGCCTCTGGTCGTCGGCCGCCGCGAGGACGTTCCGAACGCCGTGGCCATGAACTCGCTCCAGTTCAACCTCGCCCGGATGATCGGGCCGATGTTCGCCGCGGTCGCGCTCGCAGCCTGGGGAGCGGCCGCCTGCTTCACCATCAACGGGCTGACCTTCATCGCGCCGATCGTCACCCTGATGGCGATCGCTCCGAGGGTGATTCCGCCGCGGGCTGCGAGCACGGTGGGGGCCGACATTCGGGAAGGGCTGCGATTCCTTCAGTCGAGCGGGACGATCCGCCAGCTGACCGGACTCGCGTTCGCAATCACGTTCTTCGGCGTTCCCCTGGTCACCCTCATGCCGGTCATCGCCCGGGAGCTGTTCGGCTTCGGCGCGACGGGATACTCCGCACTCATGACGGCTCAGGGGATGGGGAGCGTGGTCGGCGCCTTCTGGATCGCGGGGCACAATTTCCGGCGCGGCGCCGGGCGGAGCAGCGTCTGGTTCCTGGTTGCCTTCGCGGGCGCGCTCGGGGTGTTCACCTTCTCGCGGCACTTCCCGGTGAGCGTGGCGGCGGCTTTTCTTGCCGGGCTATGCCTTCTGGGCGTGGTGACGACGGTCAGTTCGCTCGTCCAGCTGGCGACCCCGGAGGTGATGCGGGGGAGGGTGATGTCGATCTTCATGCTCGCCTTCCGCGGCGGAGTGCCGCTCGGCAGCCTGGCGGCGGGATGGGCCGCCGAGCGTTGGGGTGTGACGACCGCTCTCGGAATCAACGCGGTCCTGATGCTGATCGTCGGCCTGACATTTCTTTTCGGGCCGAACCGCATCCGAGAGATCTAGGTGGCAGAGGATCTTTTCCTCTGCTGGTCCGCTCAGTGGCAGAGGATCCTTTCCTCCGCCGGGGGGAATGGCGCTTCGAAGAGGGACTCCCCCGGATCGAGCGATCTCGCCTGCCGAAGGCGAGGCAGAGGAAAAGATCCTCTGCCACCTAGATCTCTCGGATGCGGTTCGGCCCGAAAAGAAATGTCAGGCCGACGATCAGCATCAGGACCGCGTTGATTCCGAGAGCGGTCGTCACACCCCAACGCTCGGCGGCCCATCC
>JBHEOL010000061.1:0-12055 GCA_046261635.1 Thermoanaerobaculia bacterium
GTTGGCAGCCGACGAAGGATCTCAAAATGGCAGGATCGTGTTGGTCGGGGCGGGGACGCTGCAGGTGGCAGGATCCTGCCATTCTGAGTTCCTTCGGTCGCGCTCGCGGTTCTCGCAGGGGCACCTTCGGCGCGGCGCCCCCTCAGAGGCTGTGACCCCGGGAGGCCCTCCTGGCTTCTGCCTTCTGCCTTCTGCCCTCTGCCTTCTGCCTCCCCCCCTCCCTCTGCTAAGGTTTGCGGTCGTGAACCAGCATACGAATCGCCTCGCCGGAGAGACCTCGCCGTACCTGCTGCAGCACGCGCACAACCCGGTCGACTGGTATCCGTGGGGCGAAGAGGCGTTTGCCCGCGCGCGGAGCGAGGACAAGCCGGTCTTTCTCTCCATCGGCTACTCGGCGTGTCACTGGTGTCACGTGATGGAGCGCGAGTCGTTCGAGAACGAGGCGATCGCGCAGCTGCTCAACCGCGGATTCGTCTCGATCAAGGTCGACCGCGAGGAGCGTCCGGCAGTCGACTCGATCTACATGCAGGCGGTTCAGATGATGACGGGGCATGGGGGATGGCCGATGTCGGTCTTTCTGACCCCCGAGGGGATCCCGTTCTTCGGCGGCACCTATTTTCCGCCGGAGGATCGGCACGGTCTCCCGGCGTTCAGCCGTGTCCTCGAGCAGCTCGAGCTCGCCTGGAAGGAGCGGCGTGCCGAGGTGACCTCCTCGGCGGCCGAGATCCATCGCGCGATCCGCGAGGCGGTGAGCATCTCCCCTTCACCCTCCGCGGTGAACGCGGAGGGACTCGACGCTGCCGCGAGCCAGCTCGCCTCCTCGTACGACGACCGGTTCGGCGGCTTCGGCTCGGCACCGAAGTTCCCGCCGTCGATGAGCCTCGAGTTCCTGATGCAGGTCGCCGAGCGCACGGACGACCCGGGGCTGCGCACGGTCGTCACCCACACGCTCGAGAAGATGGCTCACGGAGGCCTGTGCGATCAGGTCGGTGGCGGGTTCCACCGCTACTCCACGGACGCGCGCTGGCTCGTGCCGCACTTCGAGAAGATGCTCTACGACAACGCGCTGCTGGCGCGCGTCTACGTTCGCGCCTGGCAGTGGACGCACGAGCCGCTCTTCGCCCGCACCGCCCGCGAGACGCTCACGTTCGTCCAGCGCGAACTGACCGCGCCGGCCGGCGGCTTCTATTCGTCGCTCGATGCCGACTCCGAGGGGGTCGAGGGAAAGTTTTATGTCTGGTCGCACGCCGAGGTTCTCGAGGCCCTCGGAGAGAGCGACGGAAAGATCTTCGCCGAGCTTTACGACATCGGTGAGCGGGGAAACTGGGAAGGGTCGAACATTCCGAACGTTCCACGGCCGCCGGCCGAAGTCGCGGCGGAGCTCGGGATCGACGAGACCGCGCTCACGGTCATCGCGAATCGCGGCCGGTCCGAGCTGTTCGGACTCCGGGAGAAACGGATCCGCCCCGGCCGCGACGAGAAGGTTCTCGCGGGATGGAACGGCTGGATGCTCGCTGCGTTCGCCGAGGCGGCGCTGGCGTTCGACTCGGAGGAGTACCGCGAGATCGTTCGGCGGAACGCCGCTTTCCTGCTCGACTCGATGTTTCACCAGGAGCGGCTGCTGCGAAGCTGGAAGGACGGCGAGGCGAAGATCGAGGGAGTCCTCGAAGACTACGCCGGCGTCGCGTGGGGCTTGCTCCACGCATTCGAAGCGACGGGCGAGCGGCGCTTCCTCGACGCTTCGCGGAATCTCGCGGACCAGATCCTCGCCCGCTTCGCGAATCCCGGGGGCGGATTCTTCGACACCCCGTCGGACGGCGAGCAGCTGATGGTCCGTCCGCGGGACGGGTTCGACAACGCCACTCCCTCGGGCAGCTCTCTCGCGATCGCCTCGCTCCTCCGCCTGGCGGAGTGGTTCGATGATGCCGCGCTCCGCGCCGCCGCGCACGAAGCAGCCGGCTCCACATGGCCGATGGCCTCCCGCTACCCCTCGGCTTTCGGCTTCTTCCTCTCGGAGTGCGCCGAGCGGATCGTCGCCTCACCCGTCGAGATCGCGATCACCGGCCCCCAGGACGACGTCGACGTCCGCACGCTCCTTCAGGTCGTGGGCGACACCTACCTCCCCCATCGCCTCCTCGCCTGGGGACAGACGGACGACTCCCTCCCATTACTGGAAGGCAAAGCGCTCGACCGCGTCGCCGCCTGGGTCTGCGAGGGCTACCGCTGCCAGGCTCCCGTGACCGACCCCGAGGAGCTCAGGGCGCTGCTGGAGGATTGAGCGCAACGTCATCCTGCCTCCGCTACCTCGGCGAGAGGACCGGCGCGGCCTCGGCTCGTTCGCTCTCGTTCCCCTTCTGATCGACCGAGCTCACCGAGAAGATGTAGGTCTCGCCCGACTCGAGGATCGTGTCGATGAAGACCGGCTCCGAGAGCGGCTCCCACGCGCGCGTCACCCGGCCTCGCGACGTCTCGCGGTAAACGCGGTACCCGGCCAGATCCTCAGCTTCCACGGGATCCCAGACGATCCGGATCGAATCCTCTTCGGTGAGCGTGATGACGTTCTCCGGAACGGGAGGAGGCGTGAGATCGGCGAACGTGACGGCGGCGATGGCCGCCGGGTCTCCTTCGCTCCGCTGCGGCTCCATCGACGCGACGGCCGTGACCCGGTATTCAAAGTCGCCGTATGGGGGAACGTCGAGATACTGGCGATCGGTGATCAGCTCCGCGTTGAGCGGAGTCTGGAAAACGAGGGGCTCGGAGGCGGGAGGAACACGATAGACGTTGTAGCCGGCGACCGCGGGGCTCTGCTCCCCGAAGATGTCGCGCGCGGGCGCGCCCCAGGTGATCTCGACTCCCTCGGCCCGCGGCGTCGCGGTGGCGGCGGGAGGCGGGAGGCCGACTCCGAGAGGAACGAGGGCGGCGATGTTGGACGGGCTGCTCACCTCGCTCTCGCTCTCGAAAACGACGGCGTAATGGAGACGGACCGGCCGACCGTCAGTCGTCTGGACCGGGGGATTGTCGCGGTAGACGACGCGCGCGCCGGAGAGGGCGGCCGGAATCTCGGCCCCCTCCAGTGCGCCGATCTGCTGACGGAGGAGACGAAACTGCGGGTCGCTGAACGGGGGACGGCGGCTGAAGAGCTCGAGGCGCCGCGGCATGCCCGGCTCCAAGCCTTCGCGTCCTTCGATCTCCGGAACCGCGCTCACGGGGAGCTCCTCGACGACCCGATAGACCTGCATCCGCTCGACCGAACGGAGTGTCGTTCCCGCAACAGTGAGGGAGGGGAAGGACCACGAAAGGATCACAGTTGGCCCCTGCTGTGCTACAACGAGGTCGGTTGCCGCCCGCGGAATCTGCGGGACCGGCGGGGTGGGATTCCCAGCCTTGCCGCACCCGAGCGCGAGTAGGACGAGAAGAGATCGCGCGATCGTTTTCATCCGGCGGCGAATTCTACCCCGCTTTTGGCAGAGGCACCTTCCGGACCTGTCTGCCCGGGGCGAGCGAGGACAATTCATGTGCGGAATCGTCGGATATGTGGGTGAGCGGGACGTGGTCCCGGTTCTCATCGAAGGGCTCAGAAAGCTCGAGTACCGCGGCTACGACAGCGCGGGGATCGCGGTCGTGTCGGACCACGAGGTCTCGGTTCTTCGGGCCGAAGGGAAACTCGTGAACCTCGAGAAGAAGCTCGAGACGAGCCCCCTGTCCGGGAACTTCGGTCTCGGTCACACCCGGTGGGCCACCCACGGCAAACCGAACGAGAACAACGCTCACCCGCACCGAGACTGCAGCGGCAAGGTCGTCGTGATCCACAACGGCATCATCGAGAACTTCCTCTCGCTCAAGCAGAAACTGCAGAGCGAGGGGCATGAGTTCAAGACCGAGACGGACACCGAGGTCGTCGCTCACATGATCGAGTCCCACCTGAAGAAGAACGGTGACTTCGTCGAGTCCGTCAAGGCGACCCTCAAGCAGATCGAGGGTCATTACGCTCTCGTCATGCTCTCGGCCGACCACCCCGGAATCATCATGGCCGCCCGCAAGGGTCCGCCGCTCGTGATCGGCGTCGGCGAAGGAGAGAACATCGTCGCTTCCGACGTCACGCCTCTGCTCCAGTACACCCGCAACATCCTCTATCTCGAGGATGGTGAGTACGCGATCGTCGACAAAGAGAAGATCCAGCTGTTCAACGAGAAAGACGAGAAGGTCGAGCGGGAGCCGCGCCGCATCACGTGGGACGCCGTGGCCGCCGAGAAGGAAGGCTACAAGCACTACATGCTCAAGGAGATTCACGAGCAGGCGCGCGCGGTCCAGGAGACCTTCACCGGCCGCATGTTCGAGGAGTCGGGCCAGGTCTTCTTCAACGATCTCGAGTTCACCCCGGAGCAGTGGAAGAAGTTCGACCGCGTCCACATCGTGGCGTGCGGCACCTCGTGGCACGCGGGCCTGGTCGGCAAGTTCCTCCTGGAGGGCGCGGGGAAGATTCCGGTCGAAGTCGATTACGGCTCCGAGTATCGCTATCGAGACCCGATCATCAACGAGAAGACTCTCGTCATCGGCGTCACCCAGTCTGGCGAGACGGCCGACACGATCGCGGGCATGCAGGAGGCCAAGCGGCGCGGCGCGACGCTGATGACCATCTGCAACGTCATCGGAAGCGCAGCCACCCGCATCTCCGACGGCATCATCTACACGAATGCGGGACCGGAGATCGGGGTCGCCTCCACGAAGGCGTTCACGACCCAGCTCACCGCCCTCTACCTCCTCTCGCTCTACGTCCGCCAGCTTCTCGGCGAGCCCGCCGAGGACCTCCGCTACGCGATGCACGAGCTTGCGGTCCTCCCCCAGAAGATCGACCGGATTCTCGACGAGCAGATCGGCCACATCGAGCAGCTCGCCTACAAGTACGCGAAGGCGCAGGACTTCCTGTTTCTCGGCCGGGGCGTCCACTACCCGATCGCTCTCGAAGGAGCGCTCAAGCTCAAGGAAATCTCCTACATTCACGCCGAGGGGTATCCCGCCGGGGAGATGAAACACGGGCCGATCGCCCTGATCGACGAAAACCTCCCCGTCGTCGGGATCGTCACGCACAACCGCGTGCGCGACAAAGTGATCTCGAACCTGCAGAAAGTGAAGGCGCGCGCCGGCATCCTCATCGCCATCTGCGACGAGAATGACGAGGAGATGAAGGAGATGGCCGACGAGATCATCGAGATCCCGTGGACGATCGAGCCTCTCCAGCCGATCCTGACGGTCATCCCGACACAACTTCTCGCCTACTACATCGCGCTCCGTCGAGGCGCGGATGTCGACCAGCCGAGAAATCTCGCGAAGAGCGTCACCGTCGAGTAGAGGCGCGGATCCGGGACCGATTCCTCGGAATCTGACCTCCATCCTGGCGAGCTCGAGAGTGGCGATGGCAGCCTAGTTGCTTTGCCAAGGTCATGGACCGGACGGCGGGGTCGTGGATATCGGCCTCTTCGCCCATCGATTGGCAGACGGCAGTACAGGAGGCAACATGCGCAACTACGCAACAAAGCTCGCTCTCTTCGCTCTCGCAGTTCTCATCGCCAACCCGGCCTTCGCAGGCCTCGCGCCTTCCAAGACGGCCGAGAACCAGTCGCTCGAAGCCCGCGAAGCAAACCTCGCGACGATCCAGCAGGTGATCTCCATCGAGCAGGTTGCGAATGCGCTCGCCTCGCACGGATTCACGGCGGAACAGATCGACAGCCGCATCGCGGCGCTCAGCGACGAGGACCTCGCCTCGCTGGCCCAGAATCTCGACCAGATCCAGGCCGCCGGAATCACTTCGTCGCAGTGGACCTACGTCCTCATCGGCGCGGTCATCGTTCTGATTCTCCTGGTCGTCTAATCCAGGACCAGTTTTCTCTCGAAAGGGGGGTAGCGCAAACGCGCGCCCCCTCTTTCACCCCCGCGTGATCCAACCCCCGCCGAGGCAGCGATCCCCGTCGTAGAAGACCACGCCCTGCCCCGGGGCGATCCCGCGAAGAGGCGCCGCAAAGCTCACCCGCGCGCCCGATCCCTCCGGAACGACCGTTGCCGCAACCTCGGCCTGCCGCGAGCGCACCCGTGCCGAAACCTCGATTGCCCCGTCCGGCGGAGCTCCCGCGATCCAATGGACATCCCGCGCGAGCAGGGTGCTCTTCTCGAGGAGCGATCCCGGTCCGACGACCACCCGCTTCGTGAACGGGTCCACGTCGATCACGTAGGTCCGCTCCGGAAATCCGCCGAGCTCCAGACCGCGACGCTGGCCGATCGTGAAATGGTAGTAGCCCTCGTGGTTCCCGAGGACGTTCCCCTCGACGTCGACGATCTCTCCCGCGGCCTCGTGCGCCGCCGCCGTGCGGAGCAGCGGATCGTCGTCATCGAGGGCGAGGCTCGCTGCCTCGCGCTCGACGACCTTCGCGTAACCGTCCTTCTCCGGAACGAAGCAGATCTCGAACGACTCGCTCTTCTCGGCGACCGTCAGCCCTCCCTCCGCCGCGATGCGGCGAACCTCCGGCTTGAGCAGCTCGCCGAGAGGAAAGAGCGTGTGCGAGAGCTGCTCCTGCGTCAGCTCGAAGAGAAAGTAGGACTGATCCTTCGCCAGGTCGCGGGCCTTGAGCAGCTCGAGCGATCCGTCGGCCGCGCGCCCGATCCGCGCGTAGTGGCCCGTGGCGACCATCTCCGCGCCGACCGTGAACGCCTTCTCGTGGAGGAGCGAGAACTTCACGTGCGTATTGCAGAGCACGCACGGGCTCGGCGTGTCGCCGGCCAGATAGCCGCGCACGAACGGCCGGATCACCCGCTCGCGGAACTCCCCCTCGAGGTTGAGGACGAAGTAGGGGACGTCGAGTTTCCAGGCGACGCGGCGCGCGTCCGCCAGATCGTCGATGGTGCAGCATCCGCCGTACGGGTTCTCGGCCTGGCCCAATGCGTTGTACATCTGCATCGACATGCCGATGATCTCGTGCCCCTGCTTCTTGAGCAGGTACGCGGCGGTCGAAGAATCGACCCCGCCGGACATCGCCACCGCAACTTTCGCCACGGGGGTGAGAAGGAAATGGAGAGAGGGGAGATTCCGGGAGGTGGCCGCGGCTTTCCAGCCGCGGCTCGTGCCACGAAGCAGAATCACCCCAGGCAGGCCACAACTTCTATCGAGCCATTCCGACCTTCCCGCGCTCGATCACGAAGCCGGGGCTGGAAAGCCCCGGCCACATTCCACCGCCTCGCGCTCGATCGCGGGCCGGGGCTGGAAAGCCCCGGCCACGATCTTCAGCTCTTCTTCTTGCGCGGCTTCGTCTGCCCCTTCTGCTTCTCGATCTCCTGGGCGTCGAGCACCGCGATGGCGGCCATGTTCACGATGTCGTTGACGTCGACACCGCGCTGGAGCACGTGCACCGGCTTCGAAAGGCCCTGCAGGATCGGACCGATGACTTCGGCGTTCGCGAGCCGCCAGAGCAGCTTGTACGCGAGGTTGGCCGACTGCAGGTCGGGGAAGATCAGCACGTTCGCGTCGCCCTGGATGTTGCTGAACGCGTAGTCGGCGGCAATCTCCGGGACGAGCGCCGTGTCGGCCTGCATCTCTCCTTCGACGACCAGATCCGGATGCTGCTCGTGCAGCATCGCGACGGCCCGCTTCACCTTGTCCTGGAGGGGATGGATCGTCGAGCCGAAGTTCGAGAACGAGAGCATCGCGACCCGCGGCTCGATCCCGAACCGGCGCGCCGTCTCGGCGGTCTGCACGGCGATCTCCACCAGGTCCTCCGCCGTCGGCTCGATGTTGACCGTGGTGTCGGCCAGCACCATCTCCCGCCCCTTGAACATCAGGATGTAGGCGCCGGAAGCGCGCCGGACACCCTTGCGGGTCTTCACGATCTGGAGTGCCGGTTTGATGGTGTCGGGGTAGTACATGGTCAGCCCCGAGATCACGCCATCGGCGTCACCCGCCTCGAGCATCGCCATCCCGTAGTAATTCCGCTGCGCGAGGAGCTTGCGCGCGTCACTGAGGGTCAGGCCGGAACGCTTGCGCTGGTCGTGAAGCCTCGCGGCGTAGGCGGCGAGTTTCTCCTGCGACTTCTCCGGGTCGACGATCGTGATGCGGCTGTAATCGGAAGCGTCATTCGCCGCCAGCTTGGCGCGGATGGCTTCTTCCCGACCGAGAAGGATCGGATCGGCGATGCCGTCGTCGACGAGCGCCTTGGCGGCGCGCACGATCTTGTCGTGATCGCCTTCGGGGAAAACGATCCGCTTGCGCGCGGACCGCGCCCGCTCGAACACGATGTGCATCAGCCGGCGCGACCGCCCCAGCTTCGCCTCGAGCTCCTTGCGGTACTCGTCGTAATCCTTGATCGGCTCCTGGGCGACTCCCGTCGCCTCCGCCGCCCGCGCGACCGCGATCGGCACGTGAAGCAGCACGCGGTAGTCGAACGGCTTCGGGATCAGGTATTCGCGGCCGAAGCTCATCTCGGACACCGAGTACGCCCTGAGCACCGCGTCGGGCACGTCCATCTTCGCCAGCTCGGCAAGGGCCTTCGACGCGGCGAGCTTCATCTCCGTGTTGATCTTCGTGGCACGGCAGTCGAGCGCCCCCCGGAAGATGAACGGGAATCCGAGAACGTTGTTGACCTGGTTGGGGTAGTCCGAGCGTCCCGTCGCCATGATGACGTCGTTGCGCGCGGCGATCGCATCGTCGTACGAGATCTCCGGATCGGGGTTCGCCATCGCGAACACGATCGGATTCTTCGCCATCGAGCGGACCATGTCCTGCGTGACGATCCCGCCGACCGAGAGACCGATGAGCACGTCCGCGCCCTTGCATGCATCAGCCAGCGTGCGCGCCTCCGTCTCGGCGGCCCACTCGTGCTTGGTGGGCGTCATGTAAACGTCCCGCCCCTTGAAGATCACGCCGTGGCTGTCGGCCAGCATCACGTTCTTACGCTTCAGCCCGAGCTGCTCGTACAGGGACAGGCAGCCGAAAGCCGCGGCGCCCGCGCCGGAGACCACCAGTTTCACTTCGCCGATCTTCTTGCCCGCGACTTCGAGCGCGTTGATCAGCGCCGCCGCCGAGATGATCGCGGTCCCGTGCTGGTCGTCGTGAAACACCGGAATGTTCATCAGCTCCTGGAGCCGCGTCTCGATCTCGAAGCACTCCGGAGCCTTGATGTCCTCGAGGTTGATCCCGCCGAAGGTCGGCTCCATGAGCTTCACCGCGTTGATGAACTCCTCGACGTCGTGCGTGTCGAGCTCGAGGTCGAACACGTCGATGTCGGCGAATCGTTTGAAGAGAACTCCCTTCCCTTCCATGACGGGCTTGCCGGCCGCCGCGCCGATGTCACCGAGCCCGAGGACCGCGGTTCCGTTCGAGATGACGGCCACGAGGTTTCCCTTGGCCGTGTACTTGTAGACGTCGCTCGGATTCTTCGCGATGTCGAGGCACGGCTGCGCGACGCCGGGCGTGTAGGCGAGCGAGAGATCCCGCTGCGTGACCGTCGGCTTGGTCGGGATGACTTCGATCTTTCCAGGGCGCCCGAGCGCGTGGTAATCGAGGGCGTCCTGTTTCTGGATTTTGGGAGGCATTTTCTGATCTCCGTTCATGGCGGGGCGAGTCTACCACCGGGCTGACCCCGGGGCGGCAGCGCGCATGGTAAGTCCCGATGTCGCAGCGGCTTGTGACATGCGTCATGCCTCGGAAGTGACGCGCGTGGCGGAGGATCCTTTCCTCCGCCCACCGCGCCTCGAAGGGTGATCCTGCCATTCTGAGTTCCTTCGGTCGCGCTCGCGGTTCTCGCGGGGTGACACCTTCCTCGTGGCGCTCCCTCAGGATGAACCCTAGCGCCTCACCTCGCGCGCCAGAACAGGATCATCGCTGCGGCGAAGAATGCGGTGGCGAGGATGATGCCGCTGAGGCTCGGGCGCCGCAGCAGGAAGAAGATCCCGAACGTGGTCAGGAACACCCCCCACCCTCGGTACCGGCGCACCCGCGCTCGCGCAAACGCCTCCCGCCCTGCCGGCAGCGACGCGAGCGCCGCCCAGCTTCCGCTCCCGGGATCGAACACCTCGGCATCGGGCGCGACCCGCCCGGATGCCGCCCACCCGAGGATCATCTCGAGATTCGCCGCCGCCCATTCGCGACCCCCGCTCCGCACCTTCCACACCGGCCCGCTCCGCGGCGGCTCCCGCCGCGGCTCGTCGGCCGGGCGTCTCCGCCACCCGCCGCCCGCCCGGTCCGCCAGAATCACCTCGTACGCTCCATTAATCTCCTTGAGCTTCTCCTGGGCTTTCCGCTGCAGCTCCGCATCGTGTGCGAAACGGTCGGGATGCCACACTTTCGTCATGTCACGCCACGCGTGGCGGACTTCGTCATCGGTGGCGGCCGGCTCGATCTCGAGCAGGCGGTAGGCGTCGGCGACTCTCATCCCTCTCTATTGTGGCCTGCCGGCCGCGCCGATGTCACAACCACCGCAATGACGGGGCTGATAAGATCCGACTGACCCCGCTCCCCGCCCTCGCGGCCCGGCGGATCGGGGTAAGGAGGTCCCATGGATTTCAAGTCACCCAACGTGTATCAATTCAAGCCGCCGCAGATCTCCCCCGGAGTCATCATCAAGATCGTCCTCGTGCTGTTCGCCGTGGCCCTGGTGTTCAGCACGTGGTTCACGGTCGAGCCGGAGGAGACAGGGCTGGTCATCCGCTTCGGAAAGCTGGTCCGATCGACGCCTCCGGGGCTGAATCTCAAGCTCCCGTTCCCGATCGAACGCGTCATCAAGGTGCCGGTCGAACGGCAGCTGAAGGAGGAATTCGGATTCCGCACCGAAAGCTCCAGCGAGGGACAGTCGCGCTACTCCAGCGGCGACTTCGAGGGAGAGTCGGGAATGCTCACCGGCGACCTGAACGTGGCGGTCGTCGAATGGACGGCGCAGTACAGGATCCGCGACCCGTACCTCTATCTCTTCAAGGTCCGGAGTGTCCAGAAGACCTTCCGCGACATGAACGAGACGGTGATGCGTGAAGTCATCGGCGACCGGAGCGTGAACGAGGTTCTTACGGTCGGCCGGCAGGAGATCGCAACCGAGGCCGAACGGCGTCTTCAGGCGCTCTGCGATCAGTACGAGACGGGCATCAAGGTCGAGCAGATCGTTCTGCAGGACGTGAACCCGCCGGACGAGGTCAAGCCCTCGTTCAACGAGGTAAACCAGGCGCAGCAGGAGCGCGAAAAGATGATCAACCAGGCGCGCGCCGACTACAACCAGGTCGTGCCGCGCGCCAAGGGTGAAGCGCTCCAGACAATCGAGCAGGCCGAAGGATTCGCGGCCGATCGCGTCAACCGCGCCCGCGGTGACGGAGAGCTGTTCACCCAGGTCCACGCCGCCTATCGGCGCGCTCCCGAAGTCACCCGGCGCCGCATGTACCTCGAGACCCTCGGCATCATCTACCCGAAGGTCAAACAGAAGATCGTGGTCGATGAGAGTCTCGAGGGCGTATTGCCTCTCCTGCCTCTCAGCCCGGCACTCAAGGGGGTGACGCCGTGAGAAGCGAAATCAGAATCGGACTCCTCGTCATCGTCATCCTCGCGCTCGCAATCATTCTTTCAGGCTCCATCTTCACCGTGCTCGAGACCGAGCAGGTCATCATCACTCAGTTCGGAAAGCCGGTCGGGAAGCCGATCTCGACTCCCGGCCTGAAGATGAAAGTTCCGTTCATTCAGAAGGTTCACGCATTCGATAAGAGATTCCTCGAATTCGACGGCGACGCGAACCAGGTTCCGACGGCGGACAAGAGATTCATCTGGGTCGACACCTACGCCCGCTGGCGGATCACCTATCCGCTCCTCTTCTTTCAACGTCTTCACAACGAGCGCGGCGCGCAGTCGCGTCTCGATGACATCATCGACGGCGAGACCCGCAACACGATCGCGAAGCATCAGCTGATCGACATCGTCCGCTCGAGCAATCGCCCGTTCGTCGTCTCACCCGATCTCGTCGAAGCCGGAGAGGTCACCGAGGCACCCGAGAATGTGGAGTTCGGCCGGGAAGCGCTGACGGCCGAGGTTCTCGCC
>JBHEOL010000078.1:0-6401 GCA_046261635.1 Thermoanaerobaculia bacterium
GACGTTCTGGTCGTGGATCTCCGGATGCCGGTGCGCGGCGGGCTCGCGGTGATGCGCGAGCTCGCGCGGGAAGAATCGGCCGTGAAGGTCGTCGTCCTGACCGCCGCGCTGGACGAGGATGAAGTGCTGGAGGCCATCCGGCTGGGGGCGCGGGGAGTCGTGCTCAAGGAGATGGCGCCCCGGCTGTTGATCCAATGCGTTCGCGCCGTCGCCGCGGGCGCGAAGTGGCTCGACCGCGAGCTGCTCGGCAAGGCGCTCGACAAGGCTCCGAAACGTCCCCTCCTGACCGCGGACTCGCTCACGCCGCGGGAGCTCGACGTGGTGCGACTCGTCTCCCGCGGCCTCCGCAACAAGGAGATCGCCGAACAGCTCGACATCAGCGCCGGGACGGTGAAGATCCACCTGCACAGCATCTACGAAAAACTGCAGATCGGAGGACGCGTCGAGCTGAGTCTGCTGGCGAGGGAGCAGGGGATCGTTTAAGACAAAGTCAGAAGGCAGAAGGCAGAAGGCAGAAGGCAGAAGTAAAGGCAAAACCCAATAACAATCGGTTCTTATTGTGGTTTTGCTGTTGTTCTTACTTCTGCCTTCTGCCTTCTGCCTTCTGCCTTTGTCTTACCTCGCCCTCGGTTCGCACGCTTCGATCGCGCAGGCGAGCGTGTGGACTTCGTCGGTGGTCCGGAGGATGTGGACGGGGTGGTCGAGCTCCAGAGCGGTCTGTTCACTGCGGGTGAGGACGAGGACCCGTTCGAGCGAGCGCTCGCCGAATTCCTCGCGGATGTAGTCGAGTACGCCGAGGCCGCTGCGGCTGGGAATGTCACCGTCGACGACGGCGGCCAGGTACTGGCTCGACTGCAGCCGGGCGATGGCGTCCCATCCGTCGGCAGCGACGACGGGCTCGAGATCGAGTGACCTGGCGGCGAGCTCGACGGCGCGGCTGATGAGCGGGTCGTTCTCAACGATCAACAGGCGGTCTCGAGCGTTCATCGGAAGGGCCCTCCGCCGAGGGGGCCTTGCAAGATCCGGCCCGGTCAACTGGCGTTGAGGACGACCACGGGGCAGGGCGCATTGTTGAGGATGCGCTCGACTCGCGGACCGAGGAAGAGGCGCTGGGATCCGGGCCGGACGTCGGTGCCGATGATGATGAGATCGACCTCCCGCTCCCGCGCGGTATCGAGGATGACCGAATCGGGATTGCGTCCCACGCGGACCTCGGCCGAGACGCGCGAGCCGTTCGCTTCGCCGAGCTTGCGCAGCGTTTCAACGACCCCGCGAGCGCTGCTGAGCTGGCGTCGGAAGTAGCTACCATCGGCATCGAGCGGGCTCGTCTCCCGGGTGGCGACCGTCAGGACGATCACTTCATGCTCCGGCTCGGTGGTGAGCGCGAAGCCGAGCTCGGCGGCACGGCGCGCGGCGAGAGCGCCGTTCGTCGGAACGAGGATCTTTCTCAAATGCCAGTTCGAGGGCATCGGAGTGCTCTTGATGACCATGGTCGGGCAGGGGGAGACCCGAAGGAGGTAGTCGACCATCGGGTTGAACAGAACGCGGGTGTTGCTGTCCTGGGAAGCGCCGAGGATCATGAGGTCGTAACCGCGGTGTGCCTCGTCGAGGATGAGCTCCGAGGGGGAGGCTCCCTCGACCACCTTCATCCGGACGTCGGCCTGTGGCAGCAGCCCCTTCACGCGCCCGAGGAACTCGCTTCCTCCCGAGCGCTCTCCGGTTTTGGTGACGGTGAGCAGGGTGAGTGAAATCTCGTTCTTGAGCGACAGCCGCTCGAGGACCTTCGACTCGGCGACGTACTGATCCGAGATGGACTCGCGCAACCGGACGGGGAGAAGGATCCGGTGGATGGCGCCGATGAAGCTCTCCTGTTGGAGCTCTTCCCTGCGAAGCCGCTCGACTTCTTCGTCGTTCGGTTTCACTTTCCCGAGGACCCACCGCAGAGCGGTCGGTGCGAGCAAGGAGTTCGTCATGGCCATCAGGACGATGATCGAGAACATGTCCTGGCTGAGAACGCCGAGCCCGAGGCCGATCGTGGCGATGATGATGTCCATGGCGCCGCGCGTATTGAGGCCGGCGGAGAAGGAGAGGGCGTACCAGTGATCTTTCCGGCCGATGAGCCGTGCGCCCAGATACGTTCCGGCCCCCTTCGCCAGCGCGGTCACGCCGATGACGAGCGCGGCCGCGGTCAGAAGCTCGACCGTGAAGAGCTGCTGGAGATTGACTTTCAGTCCGGCTACCGCGAAGAAGATGGGAGCGAACACTCCCATCGCGATGGATTCGAGCGTCCCACGCGTCTCCTCGGAGAACAGACGGATCTGGTTCAGGATGATGCCGATGAGAAAGGCTCCGAGGACCGCCTCGAATCCGAGACCAGCAGCCATCGCACCCCAGGCGAACATCAGGACGACGGCCAGCGTGAGCATCCGGTCGCTCATCGTCAGCTTGTCCTGCGTGAACTCGATCAGGCGCCGGATGATCGTTCTGCCGATGGTCAGGCTGAGCGCCATGAACAGCAGGACCATCACCATGGTCCGGATCAGCGATCCCGCGCTGAACTGATGTCCCGCCGCAAGGCTCGCCACGGCTGAAAGGAGAATCCAGCCGATCGTGTCGTCGCTCATTCCCGCCGCGAGGATCGTCTGCCCGATGTCGCGGCGTGTCAGCTTCATGTCGATGATCACCTTGGCGATCACGGCGATCGCCGAGATGGACATGGCCGTCCCGAGAAAGAGTGCGAATACGGTGCGCTCTTCCGGATTCCCGAGAAGCCGATCGGGAAGCGTCTGGCCGAGAAAGTAACCGGCCGTGAACGTGAGCGCGATTCCACCGAGCGAGACGCCGATCGCGGTTCGCGCATGACGGCGGATCAGCCCGAGATCCGTTTCGAGCCCGGTGATCAGCATCAGGAACATCGCCCCGATGAGGCTGACCACCTCGAGGAGATAGCCCTGGATCTGCCCGGTCGGAACGATCCACGCGCCCAGCGCCGGAACGATGCTCGACAGGATCGAGGGGCCGAGAAGGATGCCAGCGAGGATCTCTCCGACGACGGCGGGCTGGCCGACCCGCTTCGCCACCTCTCCGAGCCCGCGGGCCGTGAGAAGAAGAACGGCGATCTGTACGGTCAGTTTGAGGACGTCGTGGTGCGGGGCGGCGGTAAACGGCTCCATCATCGGGAGCGAAAGCATACCTGATCGAGTGGCCCCGGCAACCCCGGGCTTCCTGTGAGCAAAGCTGGAAAGCTTTGCCTACTTCAATCGATGCGGAGGATGGAGTCTCCAGTCCCGTTGTCGATCGTCGAGGTGAACGCGACGATTCGACCTTCACCCTCGATGACCTCGAGATCGAGCTGCAGGTTTCTCAGGTCGCCGAACACGCTGCGAAAGTTTCCGAGAACCGCCTCGGAGATGCGATTGAGAAACAGCAACTGGCGCGCCTCGACGTTGAAGTCCAAGGTCGCGCTTCCGAACGCGGTGACCAGCGAAGAAGGGATCGAGTAGTTGAGCGTGGCGCGAACCGTGACGGGAGCACCGCCCACTTCCGCGATCCCCACGTTCGTGCGGAACGTCGCGGGCGTCGCCGCGGCGACGGTTTGAGCCGACGCGTCGCTCAGCCCTCCGAAGCGCACTCTCCCGCCGGGACCCATGGCCTGGTCGAGACCCATGGCCGGAACCGCCGTGCCGTAGCTCGCGCCGGTGTCCGCCACGAAGTTGTAGTTCCGGCTCGTGACGCGGAACTCCCCGCTTGCCGGCGTGAAGGTGTGGTAGCCGATGCTCCTTCCCTCGATTCCGAATAGCGTGCGTGTGATGTTCTCCCACGTTTTCGTTTCGCCTCCCGCGAGCGAGACCGGCCGCGAATGCTCTTCGCCGCCGGCGAAATAGTGGAGAGTCCCAGCGGCCGGAGTGTCGCCGGCATTCGTGATCGTGACGTCCGTGCGGAAGTCGGTGTCGTTGGCGCCGAGCGCGGCCCCCGCGACCGGGAGCACGATCGGATTCGAGGGGTCGTAACCGAGCGTCGAGCTCCAGTCGGCGACGGCCCAGAAATCGCCGCTCGTCAGGTCGACCGGCGTGGCGTAGGCGACGAAGCGCCCGTCGCCACCGGTGTGCGTCAGCGTCGCGGTGACCGATCCCGGTGTGAGCGGATTCAGGATTCGGGTGACGGCGAACCTGCCGAGGGTGAGAGTCTGCGAGCCGGTCTCGGTTCCGTTCGCGTCGAGATAGCGAATCAGCACGGAGACCTCGCCGCCGTTCGTTTCCTGCAGGAAGAGATTCGTATGGCTGGTCGCGGTTTTCTGCAGCCCCGCGAGGAGCACCGAGCTGGCGGGACCCGCCGAGCGGTCGGAGCGAAAGACCGGAATCGCGGTGCCGAATGTGCCGGCGGGATCGCTCGAGTTGAAGATGCTGGCGGTCACGCCGAGAGCGTCGATGCTCGGTGTGCGGACCTGGAGCGATCCGTACTGGCCGTCGATGCCGAAGACGCCACGCACGAGGTCTCCGAGAGGCGCGGCGAGCGTGGTCGACACCTCGTTGAAGCTCGTGCTGCGCGTTTCGCCCCCGGCCGGCGTGTAGTAGAGGGTCACGTTCCTGGTGTTGACGTCGGGGACGAGCGAGGTGAGGGTGAGGTCCGAAATGAAGAGTCCGACGCTTCCCTGGAGTCTGCCGACGCCCGGGGCGAAGAGCGCGACCTCCCCCGCGCCGAGGTTCGGGATCGGGCCGGCGCCCGAAGGGGGAGTGAGAGTCGAAATGACGGTGACCGTGGTCGTCGAGGTCCCCGTCGAATTCATCGGCTCCACGTCCCCGCTCTTCCCGAGGGGGCTGAGCAGGTACTCGAGCGTCAGGGAGCCGGATTCAGACGTGCCCGGAGGACGGCGGTAGGGGTCGAGGCTGAAACTGATCTCGCCGGAACCGAACGGGGGGAACTCGAAAAAATCGGCGTCGGGAACGATCCACGGAACGTCGGAGTAGAAAAGACCGCGCACGGTTCCGGGACCCTCGTTCGTCAGACGCAGGGTTCCGCGTGGTGTGCCGGCGTTTGGCGTGGAGACGACATCGACGCGCCTGACGTTGGGACGCGGACGCGGCGGATCGGAGGGACGGTTCGCCGAGAACAGACGGACAGGAATCTCCGTCGCGAACGGGACGCCCGCTCCATCCACGATGATCGTGCTCTCGTAGAGCCCGCGAGGCTGAGGGATCCCCACGATCTGGAACTCCTGAGACTTGCTGGCCTCGATCGACGCGCTCATGGGAGTCACGGTCATGAGGTTTCCGGTCACCTGGAGCGTGACGGTCGATGCCTCGCCGCCGACGTTGACCAGCGTGAACCGCGACGAGCCGCCGGGGAGGCTCGTCTCCTGAACCAGGCCGGGAGGAAATGAGCCGACGACGATCTTCGGCTCCGGCACCGGGTCGGGGCGGCCAAACAGGAGGGGGGCACATCCGATCAGGATGAAGAGAGCGGCACGCGCGGATCGCGGCATTGTGAGGAACCTCCAGATTCCAGAGGGCTCGCCCGCGGGAAATGATCCTGCCGGGGGAAGCCCCTGTTCTTACGGCTGAATGGTGCGAAGAAACCTTTGTACCCCAAGCGTCCCGGGGGAGCAACCGTCGCCACAGCGCGACCGCTGCAAGGGGAGAGGAGGGGGGAGGTCGAGGAATCGGCGACCGCGACCGAGCGACCTCAAATAGCTGGATCCGGGCGTCCTCCGATAGACTTCGCGCCATGAAGACCCTTTCACGTCTCCTCGCGCTCCTGCTTCTCGTTCCGGTGGGCGTTCAGGCGCAGCCTGTGGCCGGAGAAGCGGAACAACTCCTCGCGTCGGGGCCGATGGTCAGCTATGTCGAGATGACCGAGACCGCGATCTGGCTGCAGACCGCGCGGCCCGCCGAGGCCCAGATCCGCTATTGGAAAGAGGATGCGCCCGGGGGCCTGGCGCGGCTCACCCCGGTGATTGCGACGAGCAGGGAGGGGGATCTGATCGCGACCTTCGTCCTCGAGCGGCTCTCGTTCGGGAGCGACTACGAGTACGAGGTCTATCTCGACGGCGAGAAGGTCATGATTCCCCATCCGACGCGATTCACGACGCAGAGGATGTGGCCGTGGCGCACGGATCCGCCGGCGTTCCGCGTCGCCGTCGGTTCGTGCGCGTACATCAACGATCCTCCATTCGATCGTCCGGGGACGCCGTACGGGGGAGGGACGGAGATCTTCTCCTCGATCGCGGCGGCGCAGCCCGACCTGATGCTCTGGATCGGGGACAACCTCTATTACAGGGAGGGGGACTGGGAGAGCGAGAGCGGGATGCGGTACCGGAACGCCTACAACCGCCGCACGCCGGAGCTCGCGCCCCTGTTCGCTTCGACGCCGAACTACGCGACGTGGGACGACCACGACTACGG
>JBHEOL010000332.1:0-2955 GCA_046261635.1 Thermoanaerobaculia bacterium
GGGAAAACCTGCTGAAAAACCCGGGAACGGTGATCCGCGTTTCGGTGGATGCTTACGACTACGGCAGCCTGCAGGGGACCTCCATGGCTACCCCCCATGTGAGCGGAGTCGCGGCGTTGATTTGGTCGCTTTCACCGTGTACACCAGCAACGATGGTTCGGCATGCTCTCGAACAGGGCGCAGGAGACATCGGCGCAGCAGGTTTCGACACTGTCTTTGGGTTCGGAGTGGTGGATGCCTACGAATCCATGAAGATCCTTCTGCCCGAAGGCGTCGGGAGCGGTCGACGGCGAGCGGTTTGCCGCTAGGCTAGGTCAGTTTTCCGTGAGGGGCCGGGCAGGTTGCAGCGATTACAATACCCACCGTGATCCGCGTCGCACTCTTACGAGACGGGAAGCTCCAGCAGGGCGGGACGGAGCTGATCGAGGGCTTTCAGAGCGAGAACGGCGATCGTCTCTGGGTGGACATCGAGGGGCGTGACGAAAAAGAGGCCGAGCCGCTCCTGGAAGGGCGGTTCCGGTTTCACGAGCTGGCGGCCGAGGATTGCTTCTCGGCGACGACCCTCCCGAAGTTCGACCCCTTTCCCGATTACGACTTCTTCATCTTCCGCTCGGTCAACGTCGACCTGATCGAGCATGGAGTCGCGACCACCAAGCTCGCGGTCTTTCTCTCGACGCACTTCGTGTTCACCGTTCACGCCGATCCGCTCGTGTCGGCCGAGGCGGTCTGGCACAGGCTACCCCAGGACCGCCGAATCCTCGAGCAGGGACCCGATTTCCTCCTCTACACCGTTCTCGACACACTCATCGATCTCCATTTTCCTCTCATCGATGAGATCGAGGAGATGATCGACGAGATCCAGACCATCATGTTCCGCTCGGCTGCACCCGACCTGCTCGACGAGCTGCTGCGGATCAAGAAGGACCTGAACATCCTTCGGCGCTTTTCACTCCCTCAGCGCGACCTGCTCAATCAGATCAGCCGCGGGGATGCCCGCTACATCCAGAAAGACCATCTCATCTACTTTCGCGATCTCTACGACCATATGTTCCGGATCAGCGAGTCGATCGACGTCGAGCGCGACCTGGTCGCCGCCACCATGGACGCCTACCTCTCGATCGTTTCCAACCGCACGAACGACATCATGAAGGTTCTCACGGTCTTCTCCGTGATCCTGCTTCCCCTGAACCTCATCGCGGCGGTTTACGGCATGAATTTCGACGTGATGCCCGAGCTCGGCTGGCGATACGGCTACCCGTTCGCCCTCGGGCTGATGGCACTGGTCAGCGTGGCGATGCTCCTCTATTTTGGATCGCGCGGGTGGATCTGGTCCCGCAGGGACATCAAGCGGATGCGGCGGCACGGCTACAAGGCGATCACCTGGCCCGCGCGGCTCGTGAGAGTGGCCGCGAAAAAAGCGGCGAAGTGAGTGGCCGGGGCTTTCCAGGTGGCCGGGGCTTTCCAGGTGGCCGGGGCTTTCCAGCCCCGGCTCATGCCACGGAGCGGGATCACCCCGGGAAGGCCACGATGCAGCCGGGGCTGGAAAGCCCCGGCCACACAACTACAACATGTCCGCGAGCGCGACGTACTTTCTGCCCTGCGACTCGGCGACGCCCTCGCAGGTGATCGCGCCCTTGTAGGTGTTGACGCCGGCGGCCAGATCGGGGCTCTCACGCACGGCGCGCTCGAATCCGAGCTTTGCGATCCTGCGGGTGAACGGGAGCGTGGCGTTGGTCAGGGCGATCGTCGAGGTACGGGGAACCGCGCCCGGCATGTTGGCGACGCAGTAGTGGATCACGTCGTCGACCACGTACACCGGATCCGAGTGCGTCGTCGCACGCGCGGTCTCGACGCAGCCGCCCTGATCGATCGCGACGTCGACGATGACCGACCCCTTCTTCATCTCGCCGATCATCGCGCGGGTGACCAGCTTCGGCGCCGAGGCGCCGGGGATCAGGACTCCCCCAACGAGGATGTCGGCGCGTTTGGCCGCATCGGCGATGTGGGCAGTATTCGAGGCGAGGGTCGAGACGCGACCCATGAACACGTCGTCGAGGTAGCGGAGCCGGTCCATGTTCGTGTCGAGGATCGTCACGCGGGCGCCCAGGCCCACCGCCATCTTCGCCGCATTGATGCCGACGATTCCGCCGCCGATGATGACCACGTCCGCCGGAAGCACGCCCGGCACTCCGCCGAGAAGGACTCCCCGGCCGCCGTTCGGCTTCTGCAGGAAGTAGGCGCCGACCTGAATCGACATCCGGCCGGCCACTTCCGACATCGGCGAGAGAAGTGGCAGCGACCCTCCGCGGCCGGTGATGGTCTCGTAGGCGATTCCCGCGATCTTCTTGTCGAGCAGCGCCTTCGTCAGGTCCGGCACGGGCGCGAGGTGGAGGTACGTGAAGAGCAGCTGGCCGTCCTTGAGCCGCGCCAGGTCCGCCGCGATCGGCTCCTTCACCTTCACGATCATCTCGGCCCTGTCGAAGACGGCATCGGCGTCGGGGAGGACTTTCGCTCCGGCCGCCTCGTACTCCTCGTCGGTGAAACCGCTTCCGTCGCCCGCGCCCTTCTGCACGAAGAGCTCGTGGCCGTCGACGACCAGATCGTGGGCTCCGGAGGGGGTCATGCCCACCCGGTATTCGTTGTTCTTGATTTCGGTCGGGACTCCGATCCGCATGTCGCTCACTCCCAGATTGAAATTCGCGGGGCTCGCCGTGAAGGGCTGCCGCGAGCGGGGTCATTCTAGTGCAGCGCGCCGGGAAGTGGAGCGTGACGAATGGCACGGATGGGAGGGTTGGCGTGGCGGAGGCTTTCCAGCCTCCGTGGGGATCGGGCAGGAGCCGTGGCGGAGGCTTTCCAGCCTCCGTGGGCGGGCGGCGGGATCGGGCAGGAGGGGGAGTGGGTGTGCCTGTCTTGCTTCTGCCTTGCGGTTTCCGCTCCGTGGCTGGAAGCGGAGGA